>JAGWTM010000013.1 GCA_028868975.1 Actinomycetales bacterium | reverse complement strand
TTCGTTCAGGAATTGGCCATGGAGACCCCGCACCCGGTTCGCAGCGGCAAGCAGCCGAGAATCCTGTTTGCTACACAGGTAAGCTCGCGACCACCGAAGTTTGTTCTTTTCACCACCGGGTTCCTCGAGCCAGGCTATCGCCGTTTTATACAGCGTCGTCTGCGCGAAACCTACGGTTTTGAGGGAACCCCAATTGAAGTCGGCATGCGAGTTCGCGAGAAGCGCAAGCGCAGCTAGGATTTCAATGACGGGCTGTAGCGCAGCTTGGTAGCGCACTTGTCTGGGGGACAAGGGGTCGCCGGTTCAAATCCGGTCAGCCCGACCAATAGAATCGGCTCATGGACGTGAAGCCGCAGATGAGCCTTTGGCGACAGTGGGGGACTGTGCCGAACGTTCTCTCGAGCATTCGGCTCGCATTGGTTCCCGTCTTTCTTTTGCTTCTCGTGAATGAAAAGTTCACTTCGGCGCTAATCGTTTTGGCCGCGGCCGGAATAACTGACTATCTGGATGGCTACTTCGCTAGGAAGTTCAACCAGGTAACCCGACTTGGGCAGTTGTTGGATCCCGCAGCAGACCGTCTGTACATCTTCTCGACTCTCATTGGACTAGCCCTGACCGGTTTGATTCCGACTTGGCTAGCGGGTGCCATCATTGCCAGAGATGTGATGCTTTTGGCTGTGTATCCAGTTTTGGCAACCCACGGTTACGGACCGCTCCCGGTTCATTACTTGGGCAAGGCTGGCACGTTCGCGCTGCTCTACGCATTCCCACTTTTGATGATGGCGCATGTGTGGAAATCAGCAGAACTACTGATTCTTCCGGTGGCTTGGGCCTTTGCCTGGTGGGGGGTTGGGTTGTACTGGTGGGCAGGCGCGGTCTACGTGTTACAGGTTCGCCAAATCGTGAAATTTGGGCCTGAAAAAACCCACTAGGCTAAGTGTTCTAGAAATCAGGAGTACCAAATGTCAGCCGGGGAATTTGACCAGCAGGGAGCGACCTCAGAGGTCGAAACTACCCTGACTTTCGCGTCAGATTTGGTTGCCGACAAGACTTCTGAACTTACTTCCGAAGAGGCAGCGGCCATCGCAGCTTTGCCTACCGGATCGGCACTTTTGGTTGTTATCAAAGGTCCCAATGACGGCGCTCGCTTCTTGCTAGATCAGGAAGTCACCACTGTCGGCCGTCATCCAAATGCAGACATTTTTCTCGATGATGTGACCGTAAGTCGACGTCATGCGGAATTTGTTCGCAAAGACAAGGCGTTCCTGGTTCGAGACCTAGGTTCCCTGAATGGCACCTATCGAGACGGTCGCAGTGTCGAGGTCGTCCAACTCAACGATGGCGACGAGGTCCAAATCGGAAAGTTCCGCATGACCTTCTTTGCTTCTCCTGCTGACTTGGGTGGTGTCGCATAGTGTCACAGGCGCTCGCCACCTCGTTGAATACTGCCCGCGCCAGAAAGCTTCTGACCATCGGCAAAGTTCTAAATTTGCTCACGCCGGAGTTCTCGGACCTAACCCCATCAAAGCTGCGCTTTCTCGAAGAGCAGGGGCTGATTACACCCCAGCGCACGGAGTCTGGCTATCGCAAATTTACTGAGGCCGACGTCGAGCGACTGCGGATCGTTCTCGAGCTGCAGCGGGACAAGTACCTTCCGCTTAAGGTCATCCGCCAATATCTCTCCGATTTGGATGAGGGCAAGCAGCCTACCTTGCCGGGCGAAACGCAGGTAAATGCAGCGCATGTCCGACAGATTCGAAACCGCAAGTTCAGCTTGATCGACCTGATCGCTGAGACTGCGATTTCGGACGAGCTGATCAGCCAAGCTCAAGAGGCCAACCTGATTGGGCAAGAGCCTTTCGAGCACGCCGATTTGGAGATTGCTCGAGCCATCGTCCACCTTCAGCGCTTTGGTATTGCGCCGAGACACTTGAAGGGTCTAAAAGCGGCCACCGAACGCGAAATCGGCATCATCGAGGGCGTCATCGCCCCAGTTCTGCGCAAGAATGACACCGGCTCGCGCTCAAGGGCCGCGCACTACGCCGCCGAGATTGAGAACCAGTTTGCAGCGATTCGTAATGAGCTGATTCGCAGCGTGATTTCAAAAATCGACCAGTAAAAACCTCGGCGGTTTCGCCAAGAGTGTGGACCAGCCAGCGGTGCGACACGCCGACATTAAAAATTAACCCCGCAACGCTCCCAGACGGACAACAATTAAACCTGTACTTGAACGTTTAACGATGGTCTATTTCTAGGAGGTGGCGTGATGGTAAACACTGAGACAACTCAGGCAGAGACAGGCTCATCCGCCGCTGACTCGATTGTCGACGAGTACTCATCCGACATGCTGTTCACCGATGGGCTGCCTTCGGTCGACCCACGAACCGGGTATCGAGGCACTTCGGCGGCGGCCGCTGCTGGCATTACTTATCGTCAGTTGGATTACTGGGACCGAACCGGTCTGGTTCAACCGAGCGTCAGACCAGCGGGCGGATCGGGTTCGCAGCGTCTATACGCATTCCGCGACATCCTGGTTTTGAAGCTCGTCAAGCGCCTGCTCGACACGGGTGTTTCGCTGCAGCAGATTCGTATTGCAGTCGAACAGCTTCGGGCCGCCGGCATCAATGACCTGGGCCGAATTACTCTCATGTCCGATGGCGCCAGGGTTTATCTCTGCACCACCGAGGACGAGGTCATCGACCTGTTGGGTCGCGGACAGGGTGTGTTTGGAATCGCTGTAGGCAGAGTGCTCCGTGAGGTCGAAGCTTCACTGGTGAACATGGTTTCGAACCACATCGATGAGATCGACGAACTGGCTGCTCGTCGTCAGAATAAGCAAGCCGTTTAGCCGCCAAATCTTCAAGATCAACCGTCCGAATGGGCGGTTTTTTGTTTTTCACCGGAGGCCTGCGATGCGCCTCGATTGGTCACAATTGCGGATACGATTGAGTGCAACACAACGGAGTGTCCTGATGCGAATGGGCTCCCGCGGTTTGGGTGGGATTCTGGTGTCAGGTCTCAGTTCGAACTCGACGCAATAGGACGCTATGTTCAAGAAAATCTTGGTTGCAAACCGCGGTGAAATCGCAGTACGCGCGATGCGCGCTGCCTACGAACTTGGCGCAAAAACAGTCGCCGTCTTTCCTTACGAGGACCGCAATTCAACTCACCGGCTCAAGGCTGACGAGGCGTACCAAATTGGTACCGAAGGTCACCCGGTTCGGGCCTATCTAGATGTTTCTGAAATCATCCGTGTAGCCAAAGAGGCCGGCGCCGACGCTATCTACCCGGGCTATGGATTCCTGAGCGAGAATCCCGAATTGGCCGCCGCTGCGGCCGAGGCCGGCATCACCTTTATTGGTCCGACCAATGACGTCTTGGAAATGGCCGGAAACAAGGTCACCGCGAAAGAAGCGGCGATTCGTGCTGGCGTTCCAGTTTTGAAATCAACCCCATCCAGTGCCGACATTGACCAGCTGGTCGACCAGGGCGAAGAGATCGGATTCCCGCTGTTCGTGAAAGCGGTTGCCGGTGGTGGCGGCCGCGGTATGCGCCGAGTTGCCGATCAAGATGATCTTCGAGCCGCGCTGATTGAGGCCTCTCGCGAAGCGCAGAGCGCCTTCGGTGACCCTCGAGTCTTTTTGGAGCAGGCAGTGCTTCGCCCTCGCCACATCGAGGTGCAAATTCTGGCGGATAACCACGGCAATGTGGTGCACCTGTTCGAGCGCGACTGCTCGATTCAGCGCCGCAATCAAAAAGTGGTCGAAATCGCTCCGGCGCCGCTGATCGACGAAGAGCTTCGCCAAACCCTGTATCGCGATGCCGTGGCTTTTGCTAAGGCCATCGGTTATCAGAATGCTGGAACGGTCGAATTCCTGATTGACACCGTCGGTCCTAACGCCGGCAAGCACGTGTTCATCGAAATGAATCCGCGTATCCAGGTTGAGCACACGGTCACCGAAGAAATCACGGATGTGGACCTGGTCCAAAGCCAGATGCGAATTGCTTCGGGCGAGTCGCTGCCAGAACTTGGTTTAACTCAAGATCAGATCAGCATGCACGGTTTTGCCGTTCAGTGTCGCATCACCACGGAAGACCCAGCCCAAAACTTCCGTCCGGACACCGGCAAAATCACCACTTACCGTTCACCAGGCGGTGCCGGAATTCGACTCGACGGCGGAACCGTATCAACCGGTGCTGAGGTTAGCCCGCACTTTGACTCGATGCTGGTCAAGCTGATTGCTCGCGGTCGTGATTTCAAGTCGGCCGTGATCAGGGCCAAGCGCGCCTTGGCGGAATTCCGCATCCGCGGTGTGTCAACCAACATCGGCTTCCTGCAGGCTGTGCTCGCAGATGAAACCTTCGCGAGCGGTGATCTGAGCACCTCGTTCATCGACGAGCGACCATACCTGTTCACCGGAAAGCCATCGGCTGACCGCGGTACCAAAATTCTGTCCTGGCTGGCGGATGTCACCGTCAACCAACCGAATGGTCCTCGCGCCGGTCACCTGAGCCCGGCCGTGAAGCTGCCAAAGGTGGATCTGACGGTTGCTGCACCTTCGGGCTCACGCCAGCGCCTACTCGAGCTTGGCCCTGAGGCATTTGCCCGCGAACTTCGTGCGCAGGTGCCAGTGGCTGTAACCGAAACCACTTTCCGTGACGCGCACCAGTCGCTGCTTGCAACCCGAGTACGCGGCCGCGACCTAGTCCAAGTGGCTCCATACGTCGCGCGTTTGACCCCGCAGCTGTTCTCCGTGGAGGCCTGGGGTGGTGCAACCTACGACGTTGCCCTCCGATTCTTGGGTGAAGACCCGTGGCAGCGTCTCGAAGCTTTGCGCGCTGCCATGCCGAACGTGTGCATCCAGATGCTTCTGCGCGGACGCAACACGGTGGGATACACGCCGTATCCAACCGAGGTGACCGAGGCCTTCGTGTCTGAAGCCGCGGCAGCTGGCATTGATATCTTCCGAATCTTCGACGCGCTGAATGACGTGGATCAGATGCTGCCAGCCATCAAGGCGGTCCTGGCCACCAAGACTGCGGTTGCCGAAGTTGCTCTCTGCTACACAGCTGATCTGCTCGACCCAAACGAGAAGCTCTACACTCTCGATTACTACTTGAAGCTAGCCGAGCAAATTGTGGCGGCCGGCGCTCACATCATCGCGATTAAGGACATGGCCGGCTTGCTGCGCCCTGCCGCGGCTGAGAAGCTCGTCACCGCCCTGCGCGAACGATTCGACCTTCCAGTCCATCTGCACACTCACGACACCGCAGGCGGCCAGCTGGCGACTCTTATGGCCGCGATCAACGCGGGTGTCGACGCAGTGGATGTCGCCAGCGCACCGATGGCGGGAACGACGAGCCAGCCGAGCGCATCCGCACTGGTAGCCGCTTTAGCGCACACGCCACGGGACACGGGTATCAACCTCGACGATGTATGCGCTCTCGAGCCTTACTGGGAGGCTGTGCGAAATGTCTACCGTCCATTCGAGTCTGGACTACCTGGACCAACCGGACGTGTTTACCACCACGAGATTCCGGGTGGTCAGCTCTCTAACCTGCGACAGCAGGCCATCGCGCTGGGACTCGGAGATCAGTTCGAAAAAGTCGAAGATATGTACGCCGCGGCCAGCGAACTGCTTGGACGTCCAACCAAGGTGACCCCGTCATCAAAGGTGGTGGGCGATCTCGCGCTGCACCTCGTGGCCGTAAACGCAGACATCAAGGATTTTGCTGAGAACCCGCAAAACTACGACATCCCGGATTCGGTAGTTGGTTTCATGGCGGGTGAACTAGGTGATTTGCCGGGAGGTTGGCCTGAACCGTTCCGCACCAAGGTGTTGGCGGGCAAGAATCCAAAGTTTGGCATCACCCCGGTCTCAGCCGATGACTTGGCGACCCTTGCGAGCGATGACAAAGATCGCCGCCGGATGCTGCTAAACCGGCTGCTCTTCCCGGGGCCAACCAACGAGTTCGTCAAGGCACGTGAGGCGTACGGCAACCTTGACGCCGTCGACACCGTCGACTACCTCTACGGTCTCGAGCAGGGACACGAGCACGTGGTTGAGATCGCGAAGGGCGTCCGGCTATTTGTCGGCCTCGAGGCAATTGGTTCGCCAGATGCCAAGGGTTACCGCACTGTCATGGCTACTTTGAACGGTCAGCTTCGCCCCATCAACATTCGTGACCGCAAAATCGCTGCCGATATCCCTCAGGCAGAAAAGGCGGATCCAAACAACCTGGGTCATGTCGCGGCGCCATTCAGCGGAGTGGTCACCCTGCAAACCGTCGAGGGTGTTCACGTTGAGGTCGGTCAACCGGTTGCAACGATCGAGGCCATGAAGATGGAAGCCACCATCACGGCCAATGTTTCGGGCATCGTGCGACGTTTGGCCATCGGCAAAACCTCGCCGGTGGATGCGGGAGACCTTCTGGTTGTCGTAGATCCTTCCTAGCGCAACTCTCAAAATGAACATTTGAGCGCGCTCGGCTAAACTGAGAAGTCGTTATCGAGCACGGAGCAAAGGAGTCCGAATGGGCATTTGGGACAATCCAGAGGATGAGTCGAAGGACTTCCTTGCACCACGTCCGGCAGTTCCGCCGGTAGCCTCGCCAAACGGTTTCCCCGTCACCTCGGGCGTTCCGGTGGTCGGTCAATCCGCTCAATCGGAACCAAAACCTGAGGGCGACAAGGGCTACGCGCTCGCAGAGGTAGCCGTTGACGCCGGAATCGTTGACGTCACACCGTCGACCTCATCCATTCAAATTGTCACCGAGCAACAGGTTCTGAACCGCGATCTCAGCAACACCGACACCGGTTCGATCGCTACCACGCGACGCAGCAATTACAGCCGTCGAGACAGCCTGCGTGGCGAGGTTTTCGACCAGCCAGAACCTGCGGCGATGTTGACCGCCGACCGCCTGCTCGACTCATCGGCACGCAACCGTCCAGCTCCTGAGAGTGGCTTCCGTCGGTTTATCTACTTCCTAAGCCTCAAGACCATCAACTTGGGCGACTCGTTGAAGGTTCGAGAGCGCAAGGCAATTGATGCTCGAATCGGCGCCCCACTTGACGGTGGAGCCAAGTTTGTTCCGGTGCTCACTCGCAAGGGCGGAGTTGGAAAGACCACGGTCAGCACGCTCCTTGGCATGGCCCTGGCGCTCGCACGTGAAGACCGAGTGATCGCAATTGATGCGAACCCAGACCGCGGCACTCTGGCCGAGCGGGTCAGCAAGTCAACTCGATTCACCGTGCGCGATGTGGTCAACCGAGCCGCCGCGATCGATGGCTTCACCGATTTCTCGACCATGGTTTCGCGTGACGTGAGCCGCCTCGATGTCTTGGCATCCGACTCGGACCCGATGCTTTCGGAGGCCTTCGATGAAGGTGACTACAACGTCGTTGCCGACATGGCAGCGCGCTACTACTCGATCATCCTCACCGACTGTGGCACGGGTATCGTGCACTCGGTCATGCGCCCGACCCTGCAGCGTGCCAACGGCCTCGTGATTGTGTCAGGCGGTTCGGTCGACGAAGCCCGTCTCGCCTCAGAGACCCTGACCTGGCTCGAAGCTAATGGCTACGGTGACCTGGTGCGCAATTCGATCGTGGCCCTCAACACAGCCACACAGGGCACCAACATCGTCAAGTTGGATGAGATCGAGCAGCACTTCAAGACTCGCGTGCGGCACGTGGTGCGCATCCCTTATGACCCATCGCTTTCTGCGGGCTCGGTCATCAAGTTCAAAGAGCTCAAGGAAGACACTCAGAACGCCGCTCGCGAACTGGCGGCCCTGGTTGTCGATACGCTCAACAGCCCTCTGTAACTAGAGGCAAAGGCACCCATGGCGGTACGTGAAATTCGACTGCTCGGCGATCCGGTTTTGAAATCCGTGAGTGATCCCGTGAAGTCTTTCGATGCCAAGCTGAAGGCGCTCGTGACGGACTTGCTAGACACAACGAAACTGCCTGGTCGAGCGGGTGTCGCCGCACCTCAGATTGGGGTAAACCTTCGAGCTTTTAGCTACAACGTAAATGGCGAAATCGGCTACATCATCAACCCAGAAATCATCGAGGTTTCGGGTGAAAAGCGCGAAGTGGATGAAGGTTGTCTCTCGGTGCCCGGACTCTGGCACAAAACCCCGCGTTACGAGTTTGCTCGCGTTGCCGGCCAAAACTTAGCCGGCGACCGCATCGAACTGAGCGGTACCGGCCTCATGGCTCAGATGCTCCAACACGAATGCGACCATCTTGATGGATTGGTCTATATCGATCGACTCGAGGGCGATGAACGACGAGCCGCCATGAAAAATCTGCGCGCCACCGACTGGTTTATGCGCTAAGTCTGGCCTAAGCCACAGGACTAGTCCCCGGTCATCGGGGTGGACGCATACAAATCGTCAACGAAATCTGCAAAGTCTCGCATAACCGCATCGCGTCTAATTTTGAGTGATGGTGTGAGGTGTCCGCTGTCCTCGGTCAATTCACTGTCAATCACAACAAACTTGCGAATCGACTCCGCCTTCGAGAAGTTCTTGTTTACTCGGTCAATCGCGGTTTGAATTTCGGCGAGCACTTCAGGCTGCTTTGCGGCCTGTCGAAGACTCATGGTTTTGTCGAGGCCTCGATTTGCGAGCCAGAGCGGAAGCATCTCGGCATCGAGGCTGATCAGAGCACCAATAAAAGGACGGTTGTCGCCAATCACGACGGCCTGACCGATCAAAGGATTAGCTCTAAGCGGGTCCTCCAGCGGAGCCGGAGCCACATTTTTGCCGCCAGCGGTAACGAGAATTTCTTTCTTGCGGCCGGTGATGCTTAGGAAGCCCTCTTCATCCAATTCGCCAATGTCGCCGGTCTTGAACCAGTCGCCATCCATCGTCGCCTCGGTCGCTGCTGGGTTGCGCCAGTAGCCGCGCATGACATTGCTGCCGCGGAGCCAAATTTCGCCGTCGTCGGCAATTTTGATGCCGCAGCCAGGTAGTAGTTGACCGACCTTTCCGATCTTGAGCGCATCTGGTCGGCCAATCATCGCCGGCGCGGTGGTCTCGGTCAATCCGTATCCCTCGAGCACAATCAGGCCGATGGCACGATAGAAATGACCGAGTCGTGTGCCCAGCGGGCCACCGCCCGAAATCGCGTACTTGACTTCGCCACCCATGGCGGCGCGGAGCTTTTTGTAGACAAGCACGTCGAAGATCGAATGCTGAAGCTTGAGCCCGAGCGGAACGCGTCCGTTATCGAGTGCCTTCGAGTACGCGATTGCGGTGTGAGCTGCCTTGCGGAAGATTTGGCCTTTGCCGGCAGCTTCGGCGCGTTGCTCGGCTGAGTTGTAAACCTTCTCGAAGACGCGAGGAACCGCGAGCAAGAATGTCGGCTTGAAACTTTGCATGGCAGGTCCGACGTTCTTGGAGTCGGGTTGGTGACCGACGCGAACTCCGGCATACGCCGCCAGCACTGAAACAAAGCGTGCAAAAACGTGCGCCATCGGCAAAAACAGCAGGGTGCTGGAGCCTACGCGAATCACGTCGGGGAGGACCAGCAGGGCATTTTTGCTGAGGTCGATGAAGCCTCGGTGCAGCAGCTCGCAACCTTTTGGACGCCCGGTGGTGCCTGAGGTGTAAATGATGGTCGCAAGATCGTTCAATTTCGATGATCGGCGGCGCTGCTCGAGTAGTTCGTCGGTAACCTCGCGTCCGGCGCGAGTTAGGTCGCTGAGCGCCGTGCCCTCAATTTTCCAAACGGTTCTGACCATCGGTGCGTTGGGCTTGATTTCTTCGAAACGGGCAATGTGCTCGTCATTTTCAAGGAACAGCGCGACGGCGTCGCTGTCTGAAAGAATCCACTCCATTTGTGAAGGAGCGCTCGTCTCGTAAATTGGAACGCTCACGGCACCCACCCACCAGATAGCGAAGTCGATGAGGGCCCACTCGTAGCGGGTTCTGCTCATGATGGCAACCGCTTGGCCGGGCTGGATGCCAGCCGCGATGAGTCCCTTGGCCAGAGCCTCGACCTCAGCCTTGAAGTCAGCTGCGGTTACCGGCAGCCACTTGCCATCTCCTTGATCAATCGAGAAAAGATTGAGGTCTGGAGTCTCTTTTACACGGTGGAGCAGAAGATCGGTGATGTTCTCATTTGGGTCAGATTCGACCAGGCTAGGCACATCGTATGACTTCATCGTCGGGGTGTCCCATCGGTATGAGTTTTGACTCCTGTGAGTCGAGTGACGCGCGTCACCTGCACCAACTTTACCCAGTGTGATTGGACTGGGCGGTAAACTTGGGCTTTCAGGACACGCCTAAAAATAAGGCGATCAAGACCGTCAGGAACCAAATGCACGCAATCGGTATCGACATCGGTGGCACCAAAATCGCAGGTGCTCTGGTCGATGAAGCTGGGAACATCCTGCGAGAACTTCGCGTCCCGACTCCTGCGGACGACCCGAAGGCTCTAACCAACGCAGTCGCTGACCTCATCCGCAACCTATCGGAGGGCGAAGAGGTCCTCGGGGCCGGAATTGCTGCGGCAGGTTTTATTGATGCCGAGCAGGCAAACATCGTTTATGCACCGAACCTGAGTTGGCGCAACGAGCCGTTCAAAGCTGAGGTCGAGGCTCTGGTGGACGTTCCGGTCATCCTAGAGAACGACGCCAATGCCGCTGGCTGGGCCGAGTACCGATTTGGTGCGGGCAAGGGCTACAAGCACATGGTCATGCTCACCATCGGTACCGGTGTCGGGGGAGCGGTCATTGCCGATTCCCGAATGCTTCGTGGTGGTTTCGGCATCGCGGGTGAGCTTGGCCACCTGCGCGTTGTGCCTGATGGACGCCCATGCGGCTGCGGGCAGCACGGTTGCCTCGAGTCTTACGGTTCGGGTTCGGCACTTCTGAGGTCGGCTCGTGAACTGGCAGATTCCAACGATCCGCTCGGTGCTCGCCTGCGGGAACTCGAGACCGAAAAAGGTCAGTTGACTGGCAATGAGGTGTACGCGGCGATCCTCGAGAAGGATCCCGGAGCGTTGAAGTTGCTTAGCGAGCTTGGCAATTGGATTGGTCAGGCTATCGGTAGCCTCGTGGCCGTGCTCGACCCTGAAATTGTGGTGATTGGCGGGGGCGTGAGCGCGGCTGGCGACTTGTTGCTGGAACCAATCCGCGAGGCTTTCTTGAAGCACCTGCCTGCTCGCGGGTTCCGCCCCGAACTGAAGATTGTCGCCGCTGAGTTCGTGAACGACGCGGGCGTGGTCGGAGCGGCCGACCTAGCTAGGCAAAGCATTCGATAAACTGGAGGCTCTTCCGCGTGAGCGGAACTGCTTGAACTATGGGTTCGAGCTCTTGAAATCGTTGCCGGGCGTCAGATCAGTTGGAGGAGTGAAGTGGCTTATTTCATTCTGAAAACCCTCGTGCTCGGCCCGCTGCTCAAACTGCTGTTTCGCCCCTGGGTGCGAGGAGCCGAGAACATTCCGAGTAACGGTGCCGCGATTCTCGCATCCAATCACCTCTCGTTTTCGGATTCGATTTTCTTGCCGCTGAGCGTGCGTCGACCAGTCGTCTTTCTAGCCAAGAGTGAGTACTTCACCGGCAAAGGCATCAAGGGTGCGCTGGTGCGTTGGTTCTTCAAATCAACCGGCCAATTGCCAATCGACCGCTCTGGCGGAAAGGCCTCAGAGGCATCGTTAAACACCGGGCTGGGAGTTCTGGCCCAAGGTCTTGTTTTGGGTATCTACCCAGAAGGTACGCGCTCGCCGGACGGCAGGCTCTACCGCGGGCGAACCGGCATCGCGCGCATGGTTCTCGAAGCCAAAGTCCCGGTCATTCCAGTTGCGATGATCGACACCGAAAAGGTTCAGCCGATCGGAAAACGCCTGCCTCGCATTCGACGAGTGGGCATTGTGATTGGTGAGCCACTAGATTTCTCGCGTTTTGACGGCATGGAGGGTGACCGAGTGGTCCTTCGCGCTGTGACCGACGAGATTATGTACGAGCTGAAGAAGCTGAGCGGTCAGGAATATGTCGACCTCTACGCCTCGTCAGTGAAAGAAAAGCGCGCGAAGCTCGCGCGATAGAACCAGGGGAAGCCATGGCAGACAGAAACGAACCGGTAGTGGCCGCAGATCCAGCAGTGATTGCTGGTCTCGATCACTATCTGACCCTGCCCATCAAGCAGCAACCTACCTGGACCGACCTCGAGCAGGTTGCTTCGGTGCGCAAACAGTTGAGCGCGCTACCTCCGCTGGTTTTCGCGGGCGAGGTCGACATCTTGCGTGATCGTCTGGCCCAAGCGGCAGCGGGCAAGGCCTTCTTGCTTCAGGGCGGCGACTGCGCCGAAACCTTCGCTGACGCCACTGCCGACCGTATCCGCAACCGCGTCAAGACTCTGCTGCAGATGGCTGTGGTGCTCACCTACGGCGCCTCGCTGCCAGTGATCAAGATGGGCCGCATGGCAGGCCAGTTCGCGAAGCCACGCTCGAGCGACACCGAAACCCGTGGCGATGTGACCCTTCCGGCCTACCGCGGAGACATCGTCAACGGTTATGACTTCACGCCGGAATCGCGCGCGACCGACCCGAACCGCATGCTCCAGGCCTACAACACCTCGGCTTCGACCCTCAACCTGATTCGCGCGTTCACGCAGGGTGGTTTTGCGGACCTGCGTTCGGTTCACGAGTGGAACCGCGGCTTCGCCGACAACCCGGCGAACAACCGGTACAAGGCGCTGGCGGATGAGATTGACCGCGCGGTCAAGTTCATGGATGCCTGCGGGGCTGACTTCGACGCCCTGCGCACCACTGAGTTCTATGTCAGCCACGAGGGTCTTCTGCTCGATTACGAACGCCCGCTAACGCGCATCGACTCGCGCACGGGCACCCCATACATCACCTCAGGCCACTTCATCTGGATTGGTGAGCGCACCCGTCAGCTGGATCACGCACACGTTGACTACCTGTCGCGAGTGCGAAACCCAATCGGTGTCAAACTTGGCCCAACCACCTCGGTCGAAGACACTTTGGAACTCATCGAGCGCCTCGACCCCAACCGCGAACCCGGTCGCCTGACCTTCATCACGCGTATGGGTGCCGGCAAGATTCGTGAAGAGCTACCGAAGCTGGTCGAGGCTGTTCGTGACAGCGAGGCTCAACCGCTGTGGATCACCGACCCAATGCACGGCAACGGCATCACCACTAAAAATGGCTACAAGTCACGTCGATTCGACGATGTGATGGATGAGGTGCGCGGATTCTTCGAGGTTCACAAGGCTCTCGGCACGTTCCCAGGTGGTGTCCACGTTGAACTCACCGGTGACGACGTGGCTGAGTGCCTGGGTGGCTCAGAGAACATCGACGAGGCTTCGTTGGAAGAGCGTTACGAGACTCTGTGTGATCCTCGACTCAACCACATGCAATCCTTGGAGCTCGCATTCTTGGTTGCCGAATCGCTAGCGGCACGCAACTAGTTATTTGCTGTTGATGGTCACCGAAGTCTTGGTGACATCAATGCGCTCGCCGGCATTCGCGCTAGCCGACTTGACCTTCGCTACACCCCAATTGGCTTGCAACTGATTGGTGTTGATCACGACTTTGATGCCGAGGTTCTCGAGCAACGTTTTCGCAGCCAGAATCGTCTCGCCGACCACCTTTGGCATAGTCACGTAGGCGGACCCCTTCGACACAACCAAGGTGACGCTGGCGCCCTTGCCAATCGGTTGCCCTTCCGCAGTCTTAATGGTGATGACCTTACCCTTCGGGACCGTCTCCGAGTATTCCTGCAGGGTGCTGGTTACCACTAGACCGACAGCACTCAGTGCATTGTTAGCGAGGCTCGCATCCATCCCTGAAACAACGGGGATGGGCCCAAGCGACAGTTTCAGGTCAATCTTGGTGCCGTCCAAAATCGCTGAACCATCCGCGCCGGTGTAGTCGTAGACCGTTCCGAGCGGTGCGGCATCGAACCAACTGCTGACCGAGCCAACCGCCAGACCCGCCTTGATTAGGCTCGCGGTGGCGTCGACCACATTTTGACCTCTGAGCTCAGGCACTCGGATTTGCTTCGGCCCCAGTGAGACCACCAGAGTCACTTTGCCGAAGGCTAGCTGCCCAGCAGGTGGATCCGTTCGAATCACCTGACCGGCTGCGACCGTCTTGTCGTTTTCGGTTACTACCGTGTAGTCGAGGTGGATTGCCGCCAAGGAATTTTCGGCGGATGACTGTGACTGACCAGCGAGAACAGGAACCGATTTGAAGGCACCAGGACCCGCCGAGAAAAACCAGCCGACGGCGCTGCCTAACAAAATCAGCACCGCGCTCAAAGTCAGGAGTTTCAGCGCCGGGTTGGGTCGCTCCAGCTCCTCGAGTGGGTGAAGCTCATCCGTTTGCTGTGAGTTGAGGTCTATTCGTTCGGTCGAATTGTTGCTCTGGGCCAGCCCATTCGAGGAGCCACCAAGTTCGTCAAAACCCGAGACCAAAGGTGAAATTACCTCGGTGGCTTGGCTGACTACCTCCACTGAACCGGGTTTAGCGATTCGCTCCGTGACATTCGAACCATCGAAACCCAGCTGCTCCAAATCGCCGATTCGCTGGGTTGCGGCCAGTCGCTGAGTCTTGGCCAATTGAGTTGTTTGCGCGACTGCGCCTGAGTTGCGCAGTTCGGCTCGCGCTCGCGCGACCACGGTCAGCAATTCACCGGCGTCGGCTGGACGGTGAGCTGGTTCTCGCGCGGTTGCCCACAGGACCAGTTCGTCGATGAGAGGAGGAATACTCGGGTTCAGCGACGACGGCGGAGGGACCGTCTCTTTGGCATGTTGAAAGGCAACCTGCACCGCCTGCTCGCCCAGAAACGGCTGCCGCCCCGTCACCAGCTCGAAGAGTAGGATGCCCGCGGCGTAAACGTCGCTGCGCGCATCGGCTGCACCTCTGAGCACAAGTTCCGGCGAAACATAGGCCACAGTGCCGATCAACGATTCGGTTTTGGTTCGCTGGTCTACCTCGCGAGCCAGACCCCAGTCGCTGAGCTTGATTCGGCCATCATCCGACAGCAGCACGTTTTCAGGTTTCAGGTCGCGGTGCAGGATTCCGGCCTTGTGAGCGCTGGCCAAACCCGCCAGAACCGGCTCAAAGAGTTCTAGGGCTCGATCGGCATCCAAGCCCTGAAATTTATCCATGACATCCCGCAAGGTGATGCCCGGCACATATTCCATTGCCATCCAGGCATATTGGCCATCTTGGCCCTGATCGAAAACATTGACCAGGTTGGGATGCGATAGGCGAGCGGCAATCTTCGCCTCAGCCACGAATCGTTCTCGATAGCTCTCGGCGAGGTGCGGGTGAATGATTTTGAGCGCAACCTCACGGTCGAGGCGGGTGTCCTCGGCAAGGTAAACCCCGGCCATGCCGCCATTCGCCAGCAGACGCTTTATCAGGTAGCGGCCGCCGAGGGTCTGGCCAGTCAAGTTGCTCATGCTTTGAATATCGTGCCATGTCAGTTAGACAGTCGTCATTAGGCGCTCTCGTGTGGCAATCTTTACTCGTGAGTAATGTTCTCGATCAAGTCACCAGTTGGATAACCGTGCCGGAAGCGGCTGAGCTCTTGAACCTACCGCTGGGCAAGGTTCACCGGTTGATTGATGAGCACGAGCTAATCACTGTTCGGGTCGACGGGGTCAAAAAGATTCCAGCCGAATTGATCGTCGACGGCGAACCGCTAAGCAGCCTCAAGGGGACCATCTCGGTTCTACTGGACGCCCATTTCACGTTGGATGAGGCCATCGAATGGCTCTACACTCCCGATGAAAGCCTGCCGGGCACCCCGATGCAGGCGCTGGTGTCGGGTCGTAAAACCGAGATTCGACGTCGAGCTCAAGCTCTGCTGCTCTAGCTGTCGCGAGAAATAACCTTCTGAGCGAGAGCTCGCAGCTGTGATTTAGCGTTCGGTGCCAACTCAATGTGCTCCAACGCGGCAAGGCTCTGATCAGCCAATTCTTCGAGCATTAATTCAGTTTTACGAAGCGCTCCCGAATCGACGATGGTCTGCTGCAAGTATCGAATTTGGTCGTCTGAAAGGTCGCGTTCAGTCAGAAGTTCATCGAAGATCTTCACCACCGTTGGCGCGAGGGTCTCGCGGGTCAAAGCAATCAATACCGTGCGCTTTCCTTCGCGCAGATCATCGCCAACCGGTTTGCCCGTTTTTTCAGGTGCTCCGAAGACACCCAAAATGTCATCTTTCAGCTGGAAAGCCAACCCTAGCGGCACCGCGAAAGCCGAGATGGAGTGCAGGAGCGCCTCATCGCCACCGGCGAAGGCTGCACCGATGAGGAGCGGAGCCTCGACCGAATACTTTGCGGTTTTGTAAAGCATCACGCGATTTGCTCGCCCTACGGCTTCGTGCGCGGCTCGAGTAGGCCCCGCATTTTCCTCGGCGACATCGAGGTACTGGCCGGCCATCACCTCGATTTGCATCAGGTGAAATTGCTCGCGGGCTGCCTGCTGGGCTGCCGCCGAAGGAGCCTTGAGGATCGCCTTCGCGAACAGCTCATTGGCCCATCCGAGCATCATGTCGCCAACCAAAACCGACCCGGCTTGCCCGAATCGCTCGGCTGCGCCGGCCCATCCGCTCTGCGAGTGCAGGTTTTCGAAACGCTTGTGAACCGCTGGTTTTCCGCGTCGAGTGTCGGAACGATCAAGTAGGTCATCGTGCACCAGAGCGGCTCCGTGGAACATTTCTAGCGCAGCCGAGATTTCAACAATCGCTTCGGCCGACAGTTCGAGTTGTTCTGGGGTTAGGCGCTGATTTTCCAGAGCACCCACCCAAGCCCAGTAGGCGAACAGGGCTCGAAAACGCTTGCCGCCCTGCAGGAGGTCCTGGACGTAGTCGGTAATCGGCGCTAGCTCGTCCGAGATGGCGGCGAAATCGCGACGCTGCTGGGCGCAAAACTCATCCAATCTCTGCTGGATAAGGTCGAGGAGGGTCGTTGTTTCGCTCACGCGACTAGCCTAACTGGCGGGTTCGACTTACCATTGGGAATGTTAGGCAATCGAGAACTTGCCCTTTTTCAGGGATGAGCCGAGAGGTGAGCCATGAGTCTTAGCGAACACGAACGTCGCGTGTTAGAGCAGCTCGAGCGAGAGCTTTATGAAGGCGATGCCCAATTCGCAAAACGCATGGGAGCCGACCGACAAAAACTGGCGGCAGGTAAGTCCAGTTCACCCAAACGGATTATTGCTGGAGCAGCGGTTGCGCTGAGCGGTGTCGCTGTGCTGATCGAGGCCCTAATCGTGCGGTATGCGCCAATCGGAGTTGTGGGTTTTGGTCTGATGGTGCTCGGATTGTGGCTAGCGACCGCTCAATTTGGCCGGCTGAACCGCATCGCGAAGGGCAAGGGTGACCCTGTGTCCGGCGGTGGATCTGCTTCAAACCCGTCCGCTTCAACTGCCGAAACCGCGGGCAGCCGACCAGGTTTCACGGAGTTTTTTGAGCGCCGCTGGGATCAGCGCGAGCCGTAAACCACTCTGCTCCACCTCCGGCGATGAACTCCAATCGCCGGAGTTTTTTTTAACCAAAACTTCCGGAGTTTTAGCCTCCGTTGAACCGTTTTGAGTTCGGAATATTGGGCTACCCGAACGAAATCCCTCCACGGGGCTCCACGGCGTTATATCCCTTTATTTTCCTGGTTTTTCTCGACACGCCGAACGCGAAAAATATGCAAAAAAACTGGCAATGTGGGTCAAAGTGGAGTAAAGTGGAGTCATTGGGAATCAATGTCGAGAAAGGGGAGGCTCATGCAGGCGTTGGCTTTGCTTGGCTCATACTCTCTAAAGCTCGACGACAAGGGTCGCTTCATCATTCCCGCAAAGCTTCGCGAGCAATTCGCATCCGGCCTGGTGATCACCAAGGGTCAGGAAAACTGCCTCTACGTGTTCAGCACTGAAGAATTCAACGCTCAGTATGAAAAGCTGCGCCAAGCGCCGCTGACCAACGGAAACTCGCGCGAGTACCTACGTGTGCTACTGGCCGGGGCTGCTCAGGATCAACCTGACAAGCAGAGCCGCGTGAACATTCCAGCGCACCTCCGTAGCTGGGCAAACCTCGACAAGGACCTGGTCATCAACGGAGCCGGCAACCATGCCGAAATCTGGAACATGAACGACTGGATTGCCTACGAAAAGAAGGCTGCCGAGAACTTCTCCAAGATTCAGGAGGAGGTGATTCCGGGACTCTTCTAACCTGCGGTTAGGTCTCCACCCATTCATTTTGACTCTGACACTCTTCCCCGATGTCAGATTCAGCCTCGAAAACCAAGCTCTTGGCGAATGAGTGGGGGTCTAGCGGCAGGTGTTCAACCGGAAACCCATGGCTAACTCGCAGCAGGAAAAGCAGATTCACGAACTTCACGCGCCGGTCACACTCGACCGTTGCCTTGAATTGCTTGGTCCGGCGCTGGAATCAGATGGCGCAGTCTTGGTGGATGGCACCCTCGGCCTTGGCGGTCACAGCGAGGCTTTTCTCGAGCGCTTTCCGAAGCTCACCCTGATCGGTATCGACCGCGACACCAATGCGCTTCGCCTGGCCGGTGAGCGACTAGCTCGTTTCGCGGATCGCATCCACCTGGTTCACGCCGTTTATGACGAAATTCTGGATGTGATTCACGAACTGGGAATTCAGCACGTGCAGGGCATTCTGCTTGACCTGGGGGTTTCGTCAATGCAACTCGACGAGGCGGATCGTGGATTCGCCTACTCCTACGAGGCTCCACTCGACATGAGAATGGACGCCACGCGCGGCCAAACCGCCGCCGATGTTGTCAATAAGTACGACGAACGTGACCTTGCCCGCATCTTCAAGGAGTATGGCGAGGAGCGCTATGCCAAGCCGGTTGCTCGAGCAATCGTCGAGGCGCGTAAGGCGGCACCACTAACCACCAGCAGCCAGCTGAGCGGTTTGATCGCCAAGGTCATCCCGTTTATTCCGGGTAAGAGCCACGGACACCCGGCCAAGCGAGTGTTTCAGGCGCTACGGATCGAAGTCAACGGCGAGCTCGAAGTGTTGACCGATACGATTCCGGCCGCAATCGAAGCCCTGGCCGTGGGCGGTCGCATCGTTGTTTTGGCGTACCACTCGCTCGAGGACCGAATCGTGAAGCAGGCCTTCGCGGCGGCCAGCACCAGCTCGGCTCCGATCGAGCTTCCTATTGAACTTCCCGAGCACGCACCAGTGCTCAAACTCATCGTCAAGGGAGCCGAACAGGCCACCGAACGCGAGATCGAAGAAAACCCCAGAGCAGCTTCGGTGCGACTCCGCGCAGCTCAGAAAATCCGGAGTGCAGCATGAGCGCTATTCGTTTGACCGAACCGAACCGCAGAAACACAGTCGCGTTGACCGCGATCACCGGTGGCATGCTCGCCAAGTTGACCGGACGCGATGCACGCAAGTCACGCGCCGGTATTGCTGTGCTGATTCTGTTCGGGCTGGGCGCGATTCAGATTCTTCAGCTCGTGCTGAACAGCTTTGTCGCCGCAGGCGCATACCAGCTGGTCGATTTGAAGAACCAGAAGCGCGAACTAACCGTCACCCAGCAGATTTTGGGCGAGCAGGTTGATTCACTCTCGTCAAACCAGAACCTGGCAAACGCAGCCCAGAAAATGGGCATGATTTCAAATGCCAACCCGGTCTTTTTGCGGCTCGCTGACAAAAAAGTGTTCGGCAAGCCAAAGGCCGCTCTAAATGCGGACAACCGAATTTCGCGCAACCTGATCAAGTCGGCTGTCCTGACCGTGACCAGTGATCTGACGGCGGCTAACGCGACGGCAGCTGACGCAACCGAATCGACCGTCCAACCAACGGCGCCGATCACTCTTTCACCGGTGACTAGCTCGGTTAGCACCGAGGCGCTCGCCGGCGCGACCTCGGGCAAAGCAGGTACATCGGTTTCGGTTGGCGCAAAGCCAACTGTCGGTGCCATCACTCTTTCAGGCGCGACCCCTAAGACCTCTGCGCCTACCAGCACCAACCAAATTCCGGCTCAGCCAACGCGCTAAGACCTAATAGCAGTCAGCAAATGAGCCTGTTCAGAGATCGGTTCTTCACTCCCGGCGATTCGCGAAAGCGAATGGTTTGGTTCAAGGGCGGAATCCTGCTCATTGTCGCAATCTTCACGATTCGACTCGTAGATTTTCAAATTGTCAGCGCCGATCGCATCAATGCCGAGAGCTTGAATAAGCGCTCGAGTTCGCGTGTTCTGCCCGCGATGCGCGGGACTATTTTTGACAACAGCGGTCAGGTGTTGGCCAAGTCAGTCCTGAAATACAACGTCATTGCGGATCCTGCCAACGTGCGTGCATTCAAAAAAGTCAATGCAGACGGCTCAAAGGTTGAAATTAGTAAGGAGCAGGCAGCAGCTCTGCTCGCGGCGGTGCTCAAGATGGACCCGATTGAGGTTCAGAACAAAATCACCGGCACCAACCGTTATTCGATGGTCGCGAAGCGCGTCGATGCTTCGGTCTACGAAGAGGTCAAGAAGCTAGACATTCCCTGGATCGGTTTTGAATCTCTAGCCAGTCGCGTCTACCCAAACGGAGCGGTCGCGGGTGCATTGCTCGGTTGGATCAACCAGGAGGGCGTTGCCTCTGCCGGTGTTGAGCGAGAAATGGACGAGTGCCTCGCTGGAGTCGACGGCAAAGAGAAGTTTGAGGCGGGCCGAGACGGCATCCGTATTCCAACCTCGGCGATCGTCACTCGTACCGCGAAAAATGGACGCGATGTCGTGCTAACCATCAATCGTGACCTGCAGTATTACGCCCAACAGGTCGTCACCGCGCAGACCAACACTCTCAGGGCGGACTGGGGCACCGCGATTGTCATTGAGGTGAAGACCGGAAAGATTTTGGCGGCTGCTGAGGCGCCAACCATGGACCCGAATGTCTACGGTGAGGCCACCGAGGCAGAGCGTCACGCTCGTGTGTTTGAGACCGCGTTTGAACCAGGTTCGGTTATCAAAATGGTCACCGCGGCAACTCTGGTCGATCAGGGCTTAGCCACGCCGTCAACCCGTATTGTCGCTCCTTACGGAATGGACTTGCCAAACTCGGGTGGATACCGTGTCACTGACAGCCACCAGCACGGCAACGACAAACTCACTCTGACCGGTGTGCTTCGTGACTCGTCCAACACCGGCATCATGAGGCTGGGCGTCAAGGCGCCGCTCGAAACGCGCTACTCGTACCTGCAGAAATTTGGCCTGGGGGCCAAGACCGGTGTCGGGTTCCCTGGAGAATCGGCCGGTGTCTTGCCGAAATTAGACACCTGGGACGGCATCAAGAAGTACGTGTCGATGTTCGGTCAGGGTATTGCTCAGACTCCGCTCCAGACCGCGATGATGTATCAGGCCGTTGCCAACGGTGGAGTGAGGCTGCACCCGACCCTGGTTGAGGGTTGCAAGGACGAATCGGGCAAGTTGGTTCCGATCGCAACTAAACCCGGGGTGACCGTGCTCTCACCCCAGTCGGCCCGCACCACCATCGACATGCTCGAGAAGGTTGTCGAGCAGGGTGGAATCGGAAAGACCGCAGCCGTCCCCGGCTATCGCGTTGGGGGCAAGACCGGAACGGCTCAGATCACTGACCCAGCAACCGGCCACTATGGAAATCTGCACGCAATTTCGTTTATCGGCATGGCGCCCGCAGAGGCTCCACAGTACGTCGTTGCGGTCACCTTCTTCAAGTCGCGTACCAAGAGCAACTCGATCGGCGCCACCCCAGCCTTCAAGGCGATTATGGAGCAGGTCTTGCGGACTTACCGAGTGCCACCATCGACTACAAAATCGGCCAACATCCCAACCGAATGGTAGTTCGTGAACGAAAATGAACTCAGCCATGAAAGAGCAGATTCCACCAATCCTGCGCCCCGACAATGTTGTCGCGGTTGCGCTAGCTGACCTAGCCGAAAAATACCAGTTGCGGCTATCGCCACTATCGCCGGTGACGGTGCTTAGCGCCGAATGGCGAGTGACGGGCATCAGCATGAACACCGCAGATCTTCGTGCGGGCGACCTCTTTGTTGCGATGCCTGGAAAGAAAACTCACGGTGCACGTTTCGCCGAGAAGGCTCTAGATCTCGGGGCTGCTGCAATTGTCACCGATTCCGCCGGTGAGCAGGAATTGGCGAATTTGGGTTTGCCGCTTCGGGTCCCAGTTCTCTTGTTGGAAGAGCCGCGCAAGCATCTGGGCGATTTGGCTGCGTTTGTCTATGGAAACCTCGAGGGCAAACAGCCCAAGTTGTTCGCCACCACCGGCACCAATGGCAAGACTTCGACCACCTACTTGCTCGAGGGCATTCTTCGGCAGTTGGGTCAGGTAACCGGTCTAACATCGACCGCTGAGCGCCACATCGCCGGTGAAGTTATCGTCTCACGCCTCACAACACCCGAATCCACCGAAATGCAGGCTCTTATTGCGAGGATGCGCGAACGCGGAGCCCAGGCCATTGCCATTGAGGTTTCGGCTCAAGCGCTGAGTCAGCTTCGAGTCGACGGGCTGCACTTTGACGTGGTTGGTTTCACGAATTTGAGTCACGATCATCTGGACGATTACCGGGACATGGATGACTACCTGGCGGCCAAGGCAGAACTCTTCACCAAACGCCGTGCCGATCGGGGCGTTATCTGCCTGGACTCGCCATTCGGCCAACGATTTGCCGAAGCGAGCGAGATTCCGTTTGTCACGATCGCGATGAACACGACTGTGGACGCTGGGGTAGCGGCCGACTGGATCGTAACCGTGCTCGAGGAAAACCCGCGGTTCACCAGTTTCGAGCTCGTCAAGAGTGATGGTTCGGTTCGGATCTCATCCAAGGTTCCGGTCATCGGCGCGCACATGGCCGCAAATGCCGGTCTTGCCATCGTGATGCTGATTGAGGCGGGCTGGTCAGCTCAGAGCATTAGCAGCGCAATCGCGAATGGCATCGAAGCCTATTTGCCTGGTCGAACGGAAAATGTCGCTACCGGAAACGGCCCAGATGTTTACGTCGATTTCGGTCATTCGCCGGATGCGTTCCTGAACACTCTGGCTGCGGTTCGCCATGTTACTTCGGGCCGCGTAATCATGCTTTTCGGGGCCGATGGTGATCGTGACGCAACGAAGCGCCCGGCGATGGCGCAGGTGGCCGCAGCTGGCTGCGACATCCTGGTCATCACCGACCACCACCCACGATTTGAAGACCCGGCGTCGATTCGAGCGACTCTGGTTGCAGCGGCTCGAGCGCACCGACCCGAGCTCGAGATTCACGAAGTGAGTCCGCCCGAAGCCGCCATCCGAACCGCGGTTAGCCTCGCTAAACCGGGGGATGCGATTCTCTGGGCTGGACCGGGACATCAGGATTACCGAGACATCGAGGGTGTCCGCACCCCGTATTCGGCGCGCGAGTTGGCTAGGGCAGCCTTGAAGGAATTTGGCTGGTCATGATTCACCTGGATTTAGCAACAATTGCGACAATCGTCGACGGTCGACTGCTGGATGCGAGCTCCAGCGGAGTTGTGGTGACCGGCTCGGTTGAAACCGATTCTCGCCTGGTCGGTCCAGGTGGGCTTTTCGTTGCCAAGCCCGGTGAAGTCACAGACGGGCATCTTTTTGTCGGCAAAGCCCTCGAATCAGGCGCTGTTGCCGCCCTCGTTGAGCGTCCTGTCGATGCGTCGATACCGCAAATTCAAGTTGGCGATGTGGTCCTGGCTTTGGGGCGTCTGGCAAAGCACGTGCTGCATGTTTTGAAGCGCGATCACAACCTGAAGGTGATCGGTATCACGGGTTCCAATGGCAAGACCACGACCAAAAACATGCTTCGTGAGATCTTGTCAACGACGGGTGAGACCGTAGCACCCATTGAGTCCTATAACAACGAAGTCGGCGCGCCATATTCGATGTTGCGGTGCACGGAAACGACTCGATTCTTGGTAGCCGAGATGGGGGCCGGCGGCGTCGGCAGCATCGCCTACTTGGCCGAGATTGCCAAGCCGGACATAGCGGTGGAACTCAAAGTTGGCCTCGCGCACGTGGGTGAGTTTGGTGGCATTGAGGTTACCGCTGCAATCAAAGCTGAGCTGCTGCACGAGCTAGAGCCCGATGCCATCGCGGTACTAAACGCCGACGACGGCTGGGTTCGCGCCATGGGTGAAGCGTGTTCGAACCGCAAGGTCTGGTTTGGCACCTCGAGCGAAGCCAATTTCAGGGCCACCGACCTCGCACTGACCATCGAGGGCACGAGTTTTGAATTGCATTGGCCGGACGGAAACCATCAGCGCGTCACTCTGCAAATCTTGGGTGAACACCACGTCATGAACGCCCTCGCTGCTCTCACGGTTGCCGAGCAGCTTGGAATCGACCGTGGTCGAGCGATTGCTGCACTAGAAGCGATGCCACTGGCTGAACGTTGGCGCATGCAGCTGACCAACCGTCCCGACGGCGTAACGGTCATTAACGATGCATATAACGCCAGCCCAGATTCGACCAAGGCGGCTTTGCAAACTCTGGCCCAACTGGGTCGCTCGGGTCGCCGCACCATCGCTGTGCTTGGTGAAATGGCAGAGCTCGGCGAATTCAGCCTCGAACAGCATGATGCCATCGGACGCGTTGTCGTGCGCTTGAACATCGACCAGCTCGTGGTTGTCGGGGAGCGAGCTCGTGTGGTGCACCTGGGTGCCATGCAGGAGGGGTCCTGGGATGGCGAAAGCCAGTTTTTCGAGGAATCGGATGACGCGCTCGCTTACCTCCGAGAGATGTTGCAACCAAACGATATCGTTCTAGTTAAGTCTTCGAAGTCGGCTAATTTGCGCCACCTCGGCGATGCCCTGACGGGTGAAACACAGGCGGAGGTCCACTAATGAGAGCATTGCTGCTGGCCGGCGGCATTTCGATGGCCTTCACACTTTTCGGCACTCCACTGTTCATTTGGCTATTCCGTCGACTGCGATGGGGGCAGTTCATTCGCGAGGATGGACCGCAGAGTCATCAGGTGAAGCACGGAACTCCAACCATGGGTGGAGTCGTGTTCATCATCGCCGCCTGCGCGGGCTATTTTCTCGGCAAGCTAGCGAATTTTGAGAACCCGACCCCTTCGGCATTGCTGGTTCTCTTCATGCTTGTCGGGCTCGGCGCGGTTGGCTTCATCGACGACTACATCAAAACGCACAAGCAACGCAGTCTCGGCCTCGGTGGTTGGCAAAAGATTGCCGGGCAGCTCCTCGTAGCCGGAGTGTTCATTTTTCTTGCCTTGAATCTTCGTGATTCCACCGGTCAGACTCCGATCTCGACCAAAGTTTCGCTCTTCAGAGATCTAGACATCGATTTCATGGCCCTTGGCGCCGTTGTCGGCTTGGCCTTGCTCATTCTGTGGATTGCAACCCTGGTAGTCAGCACCTCGAACGGCGTCAATATTGCCGACGGATTAGACGGTTTGGCTACTGGAGCCAGCATCATGTCATTCGGTGCCTTCGCCGTGATTGGCTTCTGGAAGTTCAACCAGGCTTGCGGAACGATCACCGAAAACATCAGTAGCTGTTACACCACGAGCGATCCTTTGGATTTGGCAGTGGTGGCCTCGGCCATCGTCGGAGCCCTCGCCGGATTCCTCTGGTGGAACACATCCCCGGCGCAGATCATCATGGGTGATACCGGTGCCCTGGGTCTGGGCGGGGCTCTCGCGGGCTTGGCGATTCTGTTGCGCACCGAACTCCTGCTGATTCCGATCGGCGGCTTGTTCGTGATTGTCACCGGTTCGGTGGTAATTCAGCGCGTCTTTTTCAAAATAACCAAGAAGATTTACGGCCAGGGCCGTCGAGTGTTCCTGATGTCTCCGCTGCACCACCACTTCGAACTCAAGGGCTGGGCCGAAATCACCGTGGTCGTCCGCTTCTGGATCATCGCCGGCCTTTGCGTGCTGATGGGTGTCGGTCTGTTCTACATCGAATGGATTTACGGCTAGACATGTCTAGCCTCAACCACCTAACTAGTTGGCATTCCGATTGGCGGGGCCTCCGAGTTGTCGTATTCGGACTCGGCGTAACCGGATTCTCGGTGGCCGACACCCTGGCTGAACTGGGTGCCCAAGTCTTGGTTGTGGCCGAAAAGGCCGAACCCGAGCTCGTCGACATTCTCGATGTAATTGGCGTACGTCACATCACTGGCGAAGCAGCCAGGGGAGTACCAGCGGCTCTTACCGAATTCGAGCCGCAACTCCTGGTCACATCACCTGGAATTAGACCCGAACATGAGTTGTTGGCCTGGGCCGCCAATCGGTCTATTCCAATTTGGGTGGACATCGAACTCGCCTGGCGGTTGCGTGACAAAACCGAGAAAATTGCCGACTGGTTGATGATCACCGGCACAAATGGCAAAACGACGACCGTTCAGCTAACCGAGGCGATGCTGCTTGAGTCGGGGCGTCGAGCCATCGCCTGCGGCAACATCGGTGTGCCAATCCTGGACGCGATTCGCGACCCGCAGGGCTGGGACGCGTTGGTCGTTGAACTCAGCAGCTTCCAACTTCACTACCTGACCGGCATCATCGAACCACACAGCACGGCGGTTCTCAATCTCGCGGAGGATCACCTCGACTGGCATGGCAGTTTCGAGGCGTACAGCGACAGCAAGGCCAAGATTTACACGAATACGCGGGTGGCCTGCGTGTACAACGCGGGCGACGAGCAGACCATGCGGATGGTCGAACAGGCGGATGTGATTGACGGCGCTCGCGCCATCGGCTTCAGCGTTATGGCGCCTCGCGTCAGTGAAATTGGATACGTGCAGGACATTCTCTGCGATCGAGCCTTCATCCAGGAACGTTCGAGCAGTGCGATGCCGATTGCGACTCTCGATGACTTGTCTGAAATCGGTGTGGTTACGCCGCACCTGATGGCGAATGTGGCCGCGGCCAGTGCCATGGCGAGGGCCATCGGTGTTTCACCCGAGGAAATCAGCGCGGCGATTCGCAAATTCCGACTCGACGCACACCGAATCCAACTCATCGCCGAAGCCGACGGGGTCAGCTGGTACGACGATTCGAAGGCCACAAATCCGCATGCGGCCGCCGCCTCGCTAGCCTCGTTCGACCGCATTGTTTGGGTCGTTGGCGGGCTCCTCAAAGGCGTCGACATTACCCCCCTGGTCAAGAAGTTTGCCAAGAAGTTGGCCGGGGTTATTGTCATTGGCGCCGATCGGGGACCAGTGCTCGATGCGTTCGCGGCGGAAGCGCCGGGCGTCCCGCTGGATGAGGTTGACTTGGGGGCACGTTCGGGGGCAGTAGTAGGTGCCGAGGTCATGCGTCAGGTGGTCGAATTGGCT
>JAGWTM010000012.1 GCA_028868975.1 Actinomycetales bacterium | reverse complement strand
TTGGTTCTTCAGCGAGGTAGTACCTCGTTAGATCGGGCATGTAGGTGTAGGTCAATTTGTCATCAGCCACGCCGTTGCCGACCGCATTCGCAAGCGTTACGTTGCCCAAACGAGCTGCAGCCAGAAGGCCAGGTGGTCCAAGAACGGAATCTGGTCTGAAAGCCAGCGGATCAAGGAACTCATCGTCGACTCGACGATAAATCACATCGACTCGTCGCGGACCCGCCGTTGTTCGCATGTAGACCTTGCCCCCGGTGCAGAAGAGGTCTCGGCCTTCAACAAGTTCAAGCCCCATGAGTCGTGCCAACAACGTGTGCTCAAAGTAAGCGCTGTTATAGACACCCGGTGTCAAAACCACAATATTCGGATCCGAAACGCCGGTTGGGGCGCTCGCTCGAAGTGCCGCGAGGAGTCGATTTGGATACTCGGCTACCGGTTGAATCCGCATCTCTTGGAACAATTCGGGAAGGGTCTGTGCCATCACTCGGCGATTCGAAATCACATATGAAACGCCAGACGGAACTCTTACGTTGTCTTCCAGGACTCGCCAAGAGCCTTGTTCGTCTCGAATCAAGTCGATGCCGCTAACTTGAATTCGCACTCCATTTGCCGGATCTATGCCATGTGCCGCCCTGTGAAAATGGGCCGACGATGTAATTAACTGCGCCGGAATGACTCCATCCCTGACAGCATTTTGTGGACCGTAAACATCAGCCAATAGCGCCTCGAGGACTCGGACTCGCTGCTTGACGCCCGCTTCCAAGGTTGACCATTCAGCGGCCGGGATTATTCTCGGAACTGCATCCAGGGGAAAGGGTCTCTCCTCGCCCGCGAAATCGAAAGTCACGCCCTGGGCTAAGTAAGAATCTGCGAGGGCCTCTGTGCGACCGATTAATTCAGATTCGGTCATGGCGCGCAGGGCCTTATGCAAGCGCGAGTAATTTGCCCGCAGAGCCATCGAGTCATCGAACATTTCATCGAAGGCCAGCCCCGCGCCCTTTTGTTGCGGATACCCCACAAATAGATCTGCCATTTTCTGAAGGTATGACTCAAATGTTGCATAGGTGTTTCTGCAGTGGGTCAGGCTTGAGAATTTTCACCCGACCCGATTCCCACCTGGCTTAAAGCCGCTTCTCAGGAAACTCCCAAGTTGGGTGACCAGTCTGTAACCATGACCACCACGAACACCGGCAATACGCGACCTCCGCTTAGGCTCGCCAAGCCGACTCAGCGCATCAAGCTGGGCTTTGCGAAGTACCTAAAGCTCAAGCGCGCCCAGGACGTCATCGAGGCCATTGCATGGTCGACGGTTGTCGCTGTGATCGCGATGTTCCTGATTGACGGTGGTCTCAACAATCTCGGAGACAAGGTCTCGGCGCTTAACGCTTTCAGCCGCCTAAGCGCGCTGGTTGCAACCGATCTTCTTCTCATCCACATGCTCCTTGTGGCGCGTGTGCCCTGGATCGACAAGTTCTACGGACACGACCGAGCTACCTTGGCACACAAGCGCCTCGGCAAGCCGGTGCTCTACATCGTCATCGCGCACTTCATCGCATCCACACTCGTTTTTGCCAACGGCGAAGCCGGTCAGGTTGTGTCAGCTTTCATTGCGGTGCTGACCATTCAAGATCTGGTGTTTGCGACGATTGCGC
Source organism: Actinomycetales bacterium (assembly GCA_028868975.1). Classification (GTDB taxonomy): domain Bacteria; phylum Actinomycetota; class Actinomycetes; order Actinomycetales; family Microbacteriaceae; genus Rhodoluna. Next base: position 26,127 of record JAGWTM010000012.1, on the reverse strand, counting down.
TAGCGCTCATGATCGTGGTGGTAATCACCTCAATCAAAATTGCTCGCAAGAAGTTGAGCTACGAAGCTTGGTACCTGGTGCACCTCACCTCGTACATCGCAGTACTGGCTGCCGTGCCTCACATGTTCTCGATGGGCAGTGACATCCACGGAAAGCCGGTTCAGACCGTGTTCTGGGTCGCGCTCTACCTCTTTGTGGCCTTGAACCTGGCCTGGTTCCGATTCCTCGCTCCGATTGTGCGCAGCGCTCGAGCCGGACTTCGAGTCAAAGCCGTGGTTCGCGAATCGAGCGACTCGGTTTCGATTTACATTGGCGGCAAAAACATCGCCAGCCTTGGCGGGCAAGCCGGCCAGTTCTACCTAGTGCGCATCCTGACTGCGAAGCAGTGGTGGCGTCCGCACCCATTCTCAATCTCAGCCGCACCGAACAGCGAATATGTTCGCTTCACCGTCGGTAAGCGCGGTGACGACACCGCGCTGATGCAGAGCCTCAAGCCAGGCACTCGCGTGATTCTCGAAGGCCCTTACGGCATTTTCACCGAAGAGCGCCGCACACGCGAAAAGGTGCTGCTGGTTGCATCGGGCATTGGTGTTCCACCGGTTCGAGCCTTGGCCGAATCGATGGCCTCGCGCCCCGGCGACATCACCGTGATCTATCGTGCTCGCAACGAACAGGATGCGGCTTTGCTGGATGAGCTTCGGCACATTGCGCTGGTTCGCAACATCAACTTGCACGTTGTAGCCGGCCCTCGCGCCAACGGACACTCATGGCTCAATGCAGACCCGCACGGTCGAAACGAGCAGACTCGACTGCTCGAGATGGCACCGCAGGTCAAAGACTCAGACGTCTATATCTGTGGGCCAGAAGCCTGGACGCACTCGGTGAAGAAGTCAATGACTCATGCGGGTGTGCCCGAACGTCAAATTCATTCAGAGGAGTATGCCTGGTGAGAACTTCAGTCAAGACCACGGTAAGCCTGCTTTCACTGGGCGTACTCGCCGCCACCTATCAAGCGGGTGCCGCTGCGGGAACCGCTCAGACCTACACCGCTTCGGCAGCGGGCGGCACCACCGCGAGCACTGCCCCAACCGGAACCGGTGCTGCAACCTCGGCAGCCGGATCAACCTCAGCCAGCTCAACCTCAGCCGGTTCCACAGTTGCGACAGGTGGCACGGCAACCGCTCCGGCGACCAGCAACTCCTCGACCTCTACCTCGAGCGGCAAGTCGAACGCCGCTAGCTCAGGAACCTCTGGTTCGTCGACCGGTTCGTCGACCAACTCGACCTCCTCTGGTTCAGGTAGCTCAAGTTCGTCAAGCTCGAGCTCATCCGGCACAGGTGGATCTTCGGGCTCGACCGCATCCTCAAGCAAAACCGGCTCGGTGGTTAGCTACCGATACGGTGAAATTCAGCTAACCGTCACTAAATCGGGCGGCAAAATCACCGATGTTACTCTCGACATCGCCGGTGCCACCGGTGGTCGCCAGAGTGCGTTCAGTGTCTTGGTTTCGGCTGCGGTGCAAGCCAATGGCTCAAACTTTGGCAACCTTTCGGGTGCGACCTACACGACCGACGCCTTCAAGCAAGCATTGGATTCAGCTCTTGCCAAGTTCTAGAAAATTCATCACCAGCACGATCTTGTTCACCGCCCTGAGTGTTGGCGGAGCCGTTCTGATCAATGACTTCGTCCTCAATCCGGAAAAAGCCATTGTGGCCGGCACCGCATCCCACTCGACCGGCAGCGCGGGAACCGGCACAACCACCAAAACCCTGACCGGCACCAGCGATGCAATCCAATACATCTACGGAACCATTCAGCTAAAGGTGACCCAGGTCAATGGCAAGATCACAGCGATTGAGGAACTGACCGCGCAGGCCACGAATGGTCGCGAGCAGGCTTTCCCCACTTTGAAGAGCGCCGCGATTCAGGCCAATGGTTCAAACTTCGGCAACCTCTCGGGTGCGACCTACACGACGGATGCCTACAAGAAGGCGCTGGATTCAGCGCTCGCAAAGTTGGGCTAACCTGAACCGATGATTTCGGGATTCCACCAGTTCGAGCACACCGAGTTGTGTATGGGCACCGTGTTCAAATTCCAGGGTCGAAGCAGTCTGCCCCACGGCCCTCACATTTCAGCCGCCTGCGATGTTTTGCACGATGCAGATCGCATGTTCAGCACATACAAACCGGAATCACCGATCTCACGACTGGCGAAGGGTGAAACTCGGGTAGCCGATGAAGATCCGTTGATTTCGCAAATTTGGGATGAGTGCCTCGAATGGGAACGCGTGACCGACGGCTGGTTCAGTGCCTTCACACCACAAAACACTTTTGATCCCTCAGGTTTGGTCAAGACCTGGGCCGCCCAGCGCGCTGCCAATGTGTTGCTCGAAGCTGGCATTTTTGATTTCACCATGAACGCGGGTGGCGACATCCTGATTGCTGACGATGCCTCGGGTGAGCTCGACTGGCGCATCGGAGTTCACCAACCAATCTCAATTGCCGAGGCTCCGGATGCGATCCTGACGGTTGTTGATTTGAAAGGCACCGAGTTTCGCGGTTTCGCAACCAGTGGTTCAGCCGAGCGAGGTCTGCACATCTGGAACCCGAAGGCCAGCGGCAAGGCTCCAGCCGAGGATTTGCTGCAGGTGAGTGTGGTCGCTCGCGACATTGTCACCGCCGATGTCTGGGCAACCGCCGCCTTTGCTGAGGGGCCGGCCTGCCTCCGCCGACTCGAAAAGACCGACGGGGTGGAAGCCATTATTGTTTTGCCAAATGGCGAGATCGATGGCACCTCAGGTTTCGCCAAAATTCTCGCGCTCTAGGGGCATCCGTTCACGGTCTCGCGACCGCGCGGAGTTATTGTTAGCCCATGACAAAAATTCGCTGGGCCATGGTCGGGACCGGCCTGATGGCCGACCTGATTGTTCGTGATTTCGCACTTTGCAACAACACCGAACTTGTGGCCATCGTGACTCGCGATGCCGAGCGCGCGCGACCCAAGTTCGCCGCCTGGGGAATCGACCCGGTGCCTCTGCTTGAAAGCCTGGATGAGGCTCTCGCAGACCCCGAGATCGACCTGATTTATGTCGCAGCGCCTCACAGCGAACACTTTTGGATGACCAAGGCGGCTCTCGAAGCCGGCAAGCACGTTCTGTGCGAAAAGGCCTTCACTATGGATGCGAATGAGGCCGAAGAGCTCGTCCGAATCGCCCAGAGCCGCGGGCTTTTTCTGATGGAAGCCATGTGGACGAAGTTCAACCCGCTAATGAATGAGCTCAAGCGCCGCATCGAGGCCGGCCAAATCGGTGAGCTAAAGCTAATCGAGACTCACTTCGGGTTCAATCGCCCATACGACGAATCGCATCGCCTTTTCGACGCCAAACTCGGCGGCGGTTCAACACTTGACCAGGGCGTGTACACCACTTCGGTAATCGACTGGTTTGCTGGCAGCACGGTTAGGGCGATGTTCTCACGCGGTGAGCTCTACCCCAATGGCACGGATGCCCAAGCAGTAACCGAGTTTCACTATGAAAACGGTGTTATCGGTGTGGGCTCATCTGCCCTCAATGCCACCTTCGGCACCACGGCTCGTATCGCGGGCTCGGACGCATACATCGAAATTGATGGGCCATTTTGGTCACCAGTTTCGGCGACGATTTATCGTTTCGGCGCGAATGACGAGCTGCTCTCGGAGCGCGTCGAGGTTGCCAAGGACGGTGCCGGTTACAGTCACATGATCCGGGCGGTGAGCCAGTCGATCCTCGACGGAAAAACCGAGTGCGAGGTCCGCAGCCATGAGGAATCGATTCGCATCATGGGGTTGCTCGACGAGATTCGCGCTCAGGTGCGCGCAAACGCATAACGGTGGCGATTTTCAAACGCCTAGCCGGTGAGTTTCTGGGCAGCGGACTGCTGCTTTGCGCGGTTGTTGGTTCGGGCATTTTTGCAGAGGAGCTCACCCAAGATGCAGCGCTGCGTGTGCTGATCAACGCAATCGCGATTGGTCTAGCTCTAGCCGTTCTGATTTGGTGGTTCGCCCCGATTTCGGGAGCACATTTCAACCCGGCCGTGACTACCGCCGCGGTTATTAGGGGTGAGACCAGCTTGCCACTCGGCATCGGATACGCAGTCGCTCAAGTGATTGGTGCCGTCTCGGGATCGATTGCATCAAACCTGATGTTTGGCTTACCGGCAGTAACGATTTCCAGTTTCGACCGACTAAATCTAGGCACTTTTGTGAGCGAAATTGTCGCTACGGCAGCGCTGGTCACGCTCGTGCTAACCCTCTCGCAAAGAGGCGAGGGTCGACTTGGTCCAGTCGTGATCGGGGCCTGGATCACGGCTGCAATCTTCTTCACTTCATCGACAACTTTTGCTAACCCGGCCGTAACTTTGGCTCGAATCGTGACTGATAGCATGACGGGCATCAATCCAACCTCGGCGCTCGGCTTTATCACCGCGCAGGTCATCGGTGTGCCAATAGGCATCCTAGTTGCGAGGTTTTTTCGAGAGGCACAAAGCGCATGAGCGACTTCAAGGCAACAGTCCTATTTGTTTGCATTCACAACGCGGGACGCTCGCAGATGGCAGCCGGCTTCTTGCAGCACCTAGCAGGTGACCGAGTGCGCGTGCTGTCGGCCGGCACCGAACCGAAGGACCAGGTCAACCCTTCAGCAGTTGAAGCCATGGCCGAGGTTGGAATCGACATCGCAAACAACACCCCAAAGGTGCTAACCGATGAATCAGTGCGTGAATCCGATTACGTGATCACAATGGGATGCGGCGACAAGTGCCCGTTCTACCCTGGCAAGCAGTATCTCGACTGGCCGCTCGAAGACCCAGCGGGCAAAGGCGTAGACGCCGTGCGTCCGATTCGCGACTCGATTCGCGCAAAGGTCGAAGCGCTTATTGCCGAAATCGACGCCAAGTAAGTCTTCGAACGCCTTAGCTGCCGGCTAATCCCAGATGCTCGGCGCCGGTTCTTTGCCCTTCGGCAATGCCGATTCTTTAGCCCACTGGTCGACCCACGCTGGCAAATTCGGTTCGTGAGGTTCCCAACCGGGATCCGCTGCTAGCACTTCGGATGTGGTCACGATTCCATGACTGAACTTTAGGAAGCGCACGCGGATATGCGCGGTTGCGTAGACCTCACCCTTGACGGTGAAACGGCACTCGAAATAAAAAGCGACGTCGTCCCAGCCAACAACCTTGGACTCGATTTCGAATTTCTGAAACGGCAGCAGTGACTTGCGGAACGTGATGGTCTCGGCAACAACCACCGGATACCAGCCGAGTTTCTTCCATTTGCCCCAGGTGCCTGATCTCAAGGCAAGGTCATAGCGACTGATGTCGAGCAGCGCTAAAAACTTGGCATTGTTCATGTGCCTGAAGATGTCTAGGTCGGTCGGCCAGACTCGATAGGAACGACTGCCCATATCACTCCAGTGCAGCCTCGAGCGCGAACGCCAACTCAGCAGCTCCCAGAGCAACCGCCACCAGAGGTTCACTGGGGCACTACCAAATCTTGACGCGCTCGGCCGGGTCAAGCCACAGGGCGTCTGACTCGGTTACATCAAAGGCTTCGTAGAAAGCATCGATGTTTCGCACAATTTGGTTGCAACGGAATTCATTTGGCGAGTGCGGGTCGGTCGCGAGTCGCTGAATGACAATCGCATCGCGGCCCTTGCCCTGCCAGGCCTGACCCCACGAGAGGAACAGACGCTGTGGGCCGGTGAAGCCGTCCCTGATTTCTTGAGGGTCAACGCCCTTGTCAGCACACATCAACAGGTATGCCTTCAGCGCGATAGCCAAACCTCCGAGGTCGCCGATGTTTTCGCCGATGGTGAATGCACCGTTGACGTGATGCTCCACGCCGTCTTCACTGCCGACCAGCTGGGCCGGAATAAGCGCGTCATACTGAGCAATCAGGTTCTTGGTTCGCTCTTCAAAAGCGGCACGATCTGCGTCGGTCCACCAGGAGATCAGTGCTCCGTCACCGTCATACTTGCTGCCCTGGTCATCAAAGCCGTGACCGATTTCGTGACCGATTACTGCTCCGATAGCACCGAAGTTAACCGCGTCGTCGTTTTCTGGCGAGAAGAACGGTGGCTGAAGAATTGAGGCTGGGAACACGATCTCGTTGAAGCCCGGGTTGTAGTACGCGTTGACCGTTTGAGGAGTCATGAACCATTCATCGCGGTCAATCGGTGAACCGATCTTCGCCGCCTCACGCTTGTGCACAAATTCGTTTACGCGTCGAATGTTTCCGACCAAATCATGGCGGTCAATTTCTAGTTCGTCATAGCTCTTCCACTTGACCGGGTAGCCGATCTTTGGGGTGAATTTCTCGAGCTTTACGAGCGCCTTTTGCTTGGTCTCTTCGCCCATCCAGTCGAGGTCAAGAATCGAAGCTCGGTACGCCTTCACCAGATAGGCAACCAACTCTTCCATCTGTGCCTTGGCCGCAGGCGGGAAGTGCTTCTGAACATAGATTTCACCAACGGCTTCACCCAGCGAACCCTCGACGGCCTGAACCGCGCGCTTCCACCGCGCACGCAACTCTGGCTGACCGGTCAGTCTGCGGCCGTAAAACTCGAAACGAGTGTTGATGAAGTCTTCGCTCAGGTATGGAGCCATGTCGTTGATCAAGTGGAAGGCGAGCCAAGCCTTCACCGCGGCAAGGTTGCTCTGGTTATAGACCGACTCAATGCCCTCGATAAAACTCGGCATCATGACGACCGCTTCATCGAGGATGTGCTTGCCGAGGTTGGCGCCTTCGAGCCATAGGCTCCAGTCGAAGGTTCTGCTCAACGACTGGAGCTGCTCGAAACTGTGAAGGTTGTAGACCTTCTCGGCGTCGCGCGAATCAACGACATTCCAGTGGTGCTTGGCGAGTTCGGTTTCAAAGTCAAAAATCACGCGCGCATCGGCATCAGCGCGCTCGGCCGACCAACCTGCGAGCTGGAGCATGTTTGCGATGTATGGCGCATACGCCTCGCGAATTTCGGCATGTTTTTCTTCGCGGTAGTAGGCCTCATCAGGTAGCCCGAGTCCGCCGTGATAAATGTTGACCAGATAGCGCTCCGGGTTGCCTGGGTCGTTGTCGACGTACATTCCGAAGATGCCGCCAGCTCCTTGGGCACTCAGCTCACCGAGCAACTTGGTTGCTTCATCGATGCTCTCAAGCTCGCTGATCTTCTTGAGGTCAACCGCGATTGGTGCAGCACCGAGTTCATTGGCGCGCTCCTCGTCGAGGAATGAACCATACATATCGCCAATTTTCTGGCTCACACCTGGTTTAGGGTTGGCCGCTGCGTCTTCCAAAATTTCACGGACGCGCTCTTCGCTGAGATCGCGCAGCACCATGAAAGAGCCGTAGGTCGCCTGATCGGCTGGGATTTCAAAATCACGCAGCCACTTGCCGTTCGTGAAACGGAATAGGTCGTCTTGTGGGCGGACCGAGTTGTCGTATTCGTCTAGGTGAAGGCCTGGTTTAACTGGCTGAACGCTATTGGTCATGGGTTTATCCTACGAGCCAATCAGACACCTTTTATCGCGCTAAATTTGAAGGGTGGAACTACAAAAAATCATCCTGTACTACGGCTTTGCACCGGTCGCCGACCCAGAGGCCGTCAAGTTGTGGCAGCGCACGCTCTGCGAATCTTTGGGGCTCAAGGGGCGCATCCTGATTTCAAAGCATGGAATCAACGGCACCCTCGGTGGGCCGATGAGCGCTCTAAAGAAGTACGTCCGTCAGACTCGCGAATACCCAGGCTTCGGCAAGATTGATTTCAAGTGGTCCGACGGCACCGGCAACGACTTCCCGCGTTTGAGCGTCAAGCACCGCAAGGAACTCGTTGCGTTCACCTTGCCAGATGAGGTTCAGGTTGATCGAAGCGGAGTGACTAACGGAGGCGTTCACCTCAAGCCGGAGCAGGTCAACAAGCTCGTTGAGGAACGCGGTGACGAAGTTGTGTTCTTCGATGGTCGAAACGCTTTCGAAGCCAAGATTGGCAAGTTCAAGAATGCCGTCGTGCCTGATGTTCAAACCACTCACGACTTTGTCAACGAACTCGAAAGTGGCAAATACGACCACCTCAAAGACAAGCCAATTGTGACCTATTGCACGGGTGGCATTCGCTGTGAAATTCTCTCGGCTGTGATGATCAACCGCGGCTTCAAGGAGGTTTACCAAATTGAAGGCGGCATCGTTCGCTACGGCGAGCGCTACAAAGACAAGGGCCTCTGGGAGGGCTCACTCTATGTCTTCGACGGTCGGATGCAAACCGACTTCAGTGACAATGCCAAGGTAATCGGCGAGTGTGAAAACTGCAGTGCGCCGACCAACAAGTTCCGCAATTGCGCGAACCTCGCCTGCAGAGACCTGATCCTGCTTTGCGACACCTGTGCCGAGTTGCCCGCCAACCTTCAGTGCAATGACACGCACACTCGTGGTCGGTCGCTCTCGGGTCAGGTCGGTTAGCGGTTTTTCGGCACCTTCCAAGCTGCCACCAGTTCCACGCGGTCCTCAAACGCGGTGAACTTTAGGTCTGCTGCATCGACGGCTATTTGACCGAGTCCGGTGCCTTGTCGAAGTTCTTCCGTGGACTTTTGGTTTTCCCGCACGTCGTTTACCAGTCGCAGGATGAGCGTCTCATCACTGCCGCATTCGAGTTGCAAAAGCACATTACGTGCCTGCGCGTGCCGATGAGCATTGGTGATGCCCTCCTGTGCCGCACTCAAAATTGCATCGGCGAGTGACCAATTCTCATTGAGCAGCCGCACGGCGACATCAGACATTACAACCTCGATTGCAAGTAGGTTTCGCCAGGCAGCGACGACCTCGGCGATTCTGTCTCGGAACGGACTGGATAAATCGGATTCCACAAACGCGTTTTTGAGATCTCGCTCAGCGAGGCCGATCTGTTCGATGGCCTGATTTAACAACTCCTGCCGCCGAGCCTCCCCAGGCTCGGCAACCAATGCCGTCAACGCGAGTGAGACAGCGGCAAGCCGGCCCTGAACTGCTCCGTGAAGCAGCCGATACAGACGCTTTCGGGCCACGCCAGCCTCGGCCTGAAGTCGATCATTCTCGGTTATCAGCTGAGCATTTGTTTGCGCCAAAAGGTTTAGGGTGGCGGTCAAAACCTGATTCGCACCGAAGACGAAGCCGAGCACGGCCCATACAAAAACCAGAATGCCCGGCAACAAGAACCAGAGCGATTCGATGTATGAGCCGAGCGAGCGATAGAGCGGCAAACCAGCGTGTAGAACCCCGACCCCGACCAGGCTGATGGACGCGTACATCACGAAACTCGATGTGATGTTGGCCCACGTGCTGCCAGAGAAAAGTCTGCGCCTCCGCTTCTCTACGGGAATTAGGACGAAGAATCCCAGGGTCAATCCAACCGCCGTAACAAAAACAGCCTGATAGCCGGATGCGTTCATGGCGTATGGAATAGCCAGGCTTAGCATCACCACGTAAATTCTGGTGAGCGAATTCTCGCCACTTTGCACGACGATTTTTAGCGCCGGCAGCACGCCCAAACTTCTACTTACTTTGGTCTGGACGGCTCGTTCACGCCTGGTGGCAATTTCACGGCCTAGTTCGCGCACCTCGCTATCGCAAAAATCTCGGATTTGCGCGGCTGTCGATAGCAGTGCTGAGTCTTCGAGATAGTTTTTTGACCTCAGTTTTTCGCGCAGATTTTCGATCTCTGGCACCAGAACGGACTGAACCTGTGCCCGAAGACTCTCGAGCTCGGCCGCGAGCAGCGAGCTCAGCTTTGAGCGCGAATCGATGAGGGTTGCTTCTACGCCACGCAGTTCACCTAACGAATCTCGAGCGGCCGCGAACCAATTGACCGCGAGGTTGGCAAGAGCGATCCAAATCGCGGCAATCATGCAACTTGTCGGAACGACCAGCCAAAGCACTGGACGATCCGGACGCCACTCCGTAGAGATGCCCAGCAAAAAATCTTTCAAAAGTTCGCTTGGCAGGCTGACCAGCATGTACCAGGTGAGCAGCTTTTTTGCCGAGTTGGTTCCTTTGCGGTTTGCCACAAAACCGCGCGTGAGCACATAGCTTGCGAAAGTCAGCAACTGAGAGAAGAAGTCGATTGCCAATAGCCGCTCGGGGGCAACTGCCAGCGATTCGCGAAACGCGATCCAGGTGAAAAACAAAAAGACTGGCCCGAGAAAAACCCAAGCCTCTAGCGATGCCGCTTTTTTGCCCGCGAGAGTCTGGTCGAGCCTGGTTATCCCTCTTGCCAGGGCGTGAAACTGGGATTTCACTCGACCCGCACGCGTCCGGTCTGCCAAAGCTTCACTGCCTCGATGCGATAGTTGCGGCTGGTGTCTCGGTCCAGTTGGAGTGCGGCGTAGGTTCTGCTGATCAAGTTTTCAACGGCTCGAATCGTGGTTCCGCGCTGGTCTGCGATCGCTTGGTTGGTCATGCCTTGAGCTAGCATCCTCAAGGCTTCAGCCTGGTCCCGAGTTACAAAATAGAACTCGGTCTCATCCGCATCCAGATTCTGTTGAATTAAAGCCGCCTGCCCGTGGCTGAGGGTTGACCGAACCGTGACACCGATCTGTTCAAGGTTCGTAATTTCAGATTTGATCAGGTAGGCAACACCAGCCGGAAGCTGCCCGCTGGCAGCCAACTGCGGATTCGAGTGTGCTGTGAGTGCCACCAATCCGATCCAAGGATGCGTCCGCGTAACGTGCTGAAGCAGGTCGATACCGCTTGGGCCAGAAGGCCCGAGATCGAGGTCGCTGACGATTACGTGCGGCTCAAATTCGGCAACCCAATCGAGCGCGGTGGATGCATCAGAGCACTCGATGACCTCAAACCCTTGCTGCGCCAGCGCATTAGCTACGAGTTGCCTCGTAAAGGGCTCGTCTTCGACGACGATCAGGCGCAACATGTTGTTCATCACGTCTAGTTAAGCCAAGAAGGCCCCCGGCTGCCAGCCGAGGACCTTCTTTTGGGGTGTGGTTAACCGAACTCGTTAGCCGAGAACAATCGGAGTCGTGACGGTTCCGTCGGCGTTGATAGTAACGGTGACGGTCGCAGCCACGGTTCCATCGGCAGCAATTAGCTCAACCTTGTAGGTGTCGCTCGGGCCGAGTGGCAACTTGATGGTCTGTGCGCCGGTGCCAGTCACTGGCAAGGCTGGACGAGCCTCCGGGCTAGTAACTGCGACACCCTTTTCGGCGGTCTCGGTGATTTTAATCGAGTAGGTCTTGCCGTCTGCAGGAACGTTCACGGTTGCGCTGACGCCTCCGAATCCGGCTCCTGGCTGACCCTTAGGGCCCTTGCCGTCACGTGGTCCGTGACCATCTCGTGGGCCGCCCTTGCCATCTCGGTTGCCGAAACCTTCACCGCGTCCGGCCGGAGCCTTAGCCGCGGTTGCGGCGTCGTAGGTTGCAGTCAATGAGCCCGACGAGGTGACGGTTGCGACACCGTTTGCGTCAACAGTGACGGTCGCGAAAATTGCCGCACCACCGGTCGAAGGGTAAACCGCGACCTTGGTGGTCGATCCGTTGGCTCCGCCAAGTAGTGGAATGTTGCCGGCTAGAGTGCCAGCGGTTAGCGTGCCGCCACGAATCTCGAGTCGCACGCCACCGGTGGTCGGCGCCGTTGCTGGAGCTTCGGTTGCGGTCGAGGCGAGAGTGTAAACGGTGAAGTATGCACCGCGGCTTGCCGAACGTGCATCGGTGACAGTGCTAGGAACACCGGTCACGGTCGCTGCCAACTGGCCAAAGGTACCGGCCAGCTTTGGGCCACGCTGCTGGTCTTTTGACCAGGTCTGCGACCCAGTGGATGAGCTGCTCGAACTCGATGCGGCTTTTGCCGAGTGAGTTGATGCGATCGATGGGCCGGCAAAAATAACGCTCAGCACGGTTGCTGCTCCAGCCGCTGCGATCAGGTTTCGCTTTTGGTTCTTGTTCATTCCCGTGGTTCCTTTCGTTGGAGGGACAACACGAACCTATGAAAATCGCAGCGCCTGGGTCGCCAAACTCAGGATGCTGTGCCTAACCTGCCAGCGCACTCTCAGAAAAGTGGGGGTTTTCGTGTGAAACCCCTTAGAGGCACTTGTTTGAATCCTTAAGGCAGGCCCCTCGTGAAGCATCGGTTCTAGAAAAAGAAAAAGACCGAGACATTACATCTCGGTCTTTAGTCGTGCGCGAGGCGGGACTTGAACCCGCACGCCCGTGAAGGCACTGACACCTGAAGCCAGCGCGTCTGCCATTTCGCCACTCGCGCATGTTGCCGAAGCAACCCTTCGAGATTACCAGAGATAAAAGCCTGGTCGCATCCCTCTTTTGGGGTAGGCCGCATCCGTCTAATTGTCAGCCCCGCGAATAAACTTGAAACCGCTTCAGCCATAGAAACAAAGGATGTGTTTTGGGCTTTCTAGATAAATTCGAGAAGGGGCTCGAACGCGTTGTTACCGGCGCTTTCACGAAGACTTTTAAGTCTGAGTTGCAGCCCGTCGAAATCGCCTCGGCGATTCGTTCAGAAATGGATTCGAAGGCGAGCATCCTGAGCCGCGAGCGCATCCTCGCGCCGAACACATTCACCGTGCACCTAGGCAAGGCTGACTTCGAGCGCATGGCCTCGCTGGGCGAGCCATTGATTTCTGAACTAACCGACCTCGCGACTCGTCACGCTCTCAAGCAGGGATTTCAATTCGGCGCCGCTCTGGCGATACGCCTGGTCGAAGACTCTTCGCTCACGCTGGGTCAGATCACAGTTGAATCGGCAAGTCACAAACTAGAGGTTGAATGGACTCCAGCCCTCGATGTTGCTGGCAAACGCTACCTGCTCAACAAATCGCGCACCACGGTTGGCCGCGATGAATCCTCAGACATCGCGATCGATGACACCGGTATGAGCCGCAAGCATTTTGAATTGCTCTGGGATGGCAAAAACGCTGGAATTCGCGACCTCGGGTCAACTAACGGAACCCGAGTGAACGGCCAAGCCGTTGCCGAAGGGCCGATTGCGGCTGACACGGTGATTCAGGCTGGGCGAAGCGAATTTGTCTTCCGTATCATCGCGCGATCGGTCGGCAACTAATGAGCGAGTTGGCGCTGTGGATCGTGCGGACCGGATTTCTGGCCGTGCTGTGGATCTTCATCTTCGCGATCATCTCGGTAATTCGCTCGGATCTCTTTGGTCAAAAGGTGGTCAATAAGGTCGCGTCGGCGAAAGCGCCCAAGGTGGTTAGTGCGCCGAGCACCCCAAATACCTTGACCGGAGCCATCGGTGGTCTGGCCACTGCGGCAGCGGCATCGACGCCAACCGCCGCAGATGCAAATGTGGTTGCGACCAAACTGGTTATCACCGAGGGTGACCGCAAGGGCCACACGGTGCGACTCGACCGCCGAGAAATCACGATTGGCCGCAGCGAGGACAGCGACCTCATCATCGATGATGAATACGCTTCAACGCATCACGCGAAGCTCGTCCAGGTTAATAACGACTGGCTGATCCAGGATCTCAACTCAACCAATGGCACATTTCTTGGTGGCTCGCGAGTCGGGACTCCAGCCGTGGTGAAACCAAATACTCCGGTTCGCATCGGCAAAACTACCTTCGAACTCAAGGCCTAATCGACAATCATGGCCATCAAAACCATCAGCCACGCAATCTCAGATGTGGGACGCGTTCGCGCAAGCAACCAGGATTCCGGTTATGCCGGCGTGAACCTGTTCTTCGTGGCAGACGGTATGGGTGGCCACGCCGGCGGTGACATAGCCTCGGCCCTGGTCGCTCAGCGTGTGGCCCAGATCGACGAACAATTCACCGACGTTGAGGCTGCCAAGAAAGCAATGGTCGACACCATTTGGAACGCCAACGGCGTCCTGGCTTCGGCAGTTGAAGAACACAGCGAACTCGCTGGCATGGGAACCACTTTTTCTGGCTTAACCGTGGTCGGTGACCAGATGGTGATTGCACACATCGGAGACAGTCGCGTGTATCTCGTGCGTGATGGGCACGTGACTCAAATCACCAGCGACCACACCTTCGTGCAAAGGTTGGTTGACACCGGTCGAATCACACCTGAAGAAGCGCTGGTGCACCCTCGTCGCAGTGTGCTGATGCGCGTGCTCGGCGATCAGGAAGCTCGCCCAGAAATTGACACCCTGGTGGTGGGCACCCAGCCCGGTGACCGCTGGATGCTCTGTTCCGACGGGCTCTGCGGTTATGTGCCCGATGACATCACAAACCGAATCCTTACCAGTCGAGTCGAGGCTTCAGAAGCGGCTGAACTGCTAGTCGGCGAAACCCTGGAGCATGGAGCACCCGATAACGTCACCGTAATTGTGCTCGACGTTGTCAGTGCTGCAACTCAAACCGACTTCGTTGCGACCCCGCGCTTTGTGGGTTCGGGAGCCAACGAGGTGGTCATCGAAGAGCGCAAGGGCCGCAAGATTCTGCGCATCTTCAACACGAAAATTCTTGATGACATCATCGGACGCGGCTTCCAAGACGCCGAGTTCTTGCCCGGCACCGAGGAGTACCTCGAACAGATTTTGCTTGAGACCCGCAGTCGCATCCGGTGGCGTCGAATTCGTCAACTAGCGACCATCGTGGTCCTACTCGGTTTAGGCATTGCGCTTCTCGGTGCCGCTTACAGCTACACGCAGACACGCTATTACGTCACCGAAAAAGACGGCTACATCGCCATCTATCAAGGAATCCGCGAAGAACTCGGCCCGTTCAAGTTCAATCACCTGATTGAAAAAACTGACTATCGGGTGGCTGACTTGACCGATTACTGGAGCTCACTCGTTAGCGCTGGTTCGGTGACCGCAGACAGCCTGGCCAACGCCGAGGCCACGGTCAAACTCATCATCGAGCAATCGACCACATCGCAGGTGACTCCCTAATGAGCAACCTCACCTCGTCTATTAACATCGCGAAAATCGTTCGCGTTGTGCCCCGCCTTCGCAACATTGAAGCCCTGCTGCTGATTTTCGTTCTCGCTCTTAACGCCTTCGAGCTGGCACAGATTCAACTCTCGACCATTGAGAAAGTCACCACCGACCTATTTCTCTATTGGACGCCGCTGGCAGCCTTCGCCGGAGGCATCCACATGATCCTTCGCAAGTATGCGCGCGAGGCAGACTCGATGATCTTGCCGATTGCCGTTGCCCTCAATGGTCTCGGTCTCAGCGAAATCTATCGACTCGATTTAGCCCAGATCGCATCCGGTGGCACTGAGCTCTTTGCCATGAAGCAGGTCGTCTGGACATGCCTGGCGTTAGCTGCCGCAGCCGCGGTCATCATCTATGTTCCGACGCATCTTTTTCTAAGACGCTACGTGTACATCGCGATGATCACCGGAATCGCCCTGCTCCTGCTTCCAATGCTCCCGTTCATCGGCAAAACCATCAACGGGGCACGTCTCTGGATCGGACTGTTCGGTTTCACGTTCCAGCCCGGTGAGTTGGCCAAGATTGCGCTGACTGTGTTCTTCGCTGGCTACCTGGTCACTCGCCGTGAATCGCTCGCGATTGTTGGTCGCAAGGTGCTCGGCGTCCAGCTTCCGAGAGCGCGAGAGCTCGGCCCAATTCTTGTCATTTGGGCCGCCAGCCTGCTGGTTTTGGTTGTCCAGCGCGACCTCGGCACCTCACTGCTCTACTTCGGTTTGTTCATTGTGATGATCTACGTTGCCACCGGACGAGCCATCTATGTGGCTGTCGGTCTCACCATGTTTATCACCGGGGCTCTCGTCGCGAGCCGAATTATGGATTACGTTCGCGGTCGTTTTGATTCTTGGCTAAACCCGTTCGACCCAGCTCACTATGACGCGGTCGGTGGCTCATACCAATTAGTTCAGGGCATCTTCGGCATGGCCCATGGCGGCATTTTCGGCACTGGGCTCGGCGGCGGTGTTCCACAACTGGTTCCGCTCGCCGAGAGTGATTTCATCATCGCTTCGCTCGGTGAAGAACTTGGAATGGCCGGACTTTTCGCAATTTTCGCGCTCTACCTGTTGCTGGTCTACCGCGGAGTTCGCATCGCTTTCAATCATTCGGATGACTTCAGCAAACTGCTCGCTGTTGGTCTGAGCTTTGTTATTGCGTTGCAGACCTTCATTGTGGTCGGTGGTGTCACTCGCGTGGTTCCTCTCACCGGACTCACCACGCCGTTGCTGGCAGCCGGAGGTTCATCTCTGATTGCAAACTGGGTAATTCTGGGTCTGCTGCTGAGAATCAGCGACTCGGCCGGCAGCAAGAACCGTGAATTGCTTGCCGAAACACCAACCTCGGTGGTGAACGCATGAACCGTGAGTTGAGAAGAATTTCAGTCGTCATCATGGCTATGTTCTTGAGCCTGTTCGTGGCGTCGTCCTCGATTCAGTTTCTGAACCAGGAATCCCTA
Organism: Actinomycetales bacterium; assembly: GCA_028868975.1. GTDB lineage: Bacteria > Actinomycetota > Actinomycetes > Actinomycetales > Microbacteriaceae > Rhodoluna. The sequence goes on along the minus strand of JAGWTM010000012.1, from coordinate 9,725 downwards.
TCGAACGACTCGCGAAACGTTCGTTCCGTTTACGACTCTTACAAGACTCAGCGCGGTGCCATCTTGGTCAAGGGCAAGCCGATTGCCCGATCACTGAAGGTTGATGACCCTTACTATTACCAGCGCACATACTCGAGCTCGATGTATTCCGCCCTAACCGGATTCTTCAGTTTCTATCAGGGCGCAACCGGGCTCGAGTCCGAGATGAACTCATACCTGACTGGCAAAAACAGTCAGCAGTTCTTCGAGCAGATCAATGCGGTGCTGTCAGGCACTCCGGTTTCTGGCGCCTCAGTCGAGCTGACCATCAATCCGGCGGCGCAAAAGGCCGCTTGGGACGCACTCGGCAACCTCGAGGGTGCGGTAGTAGCAATCGAACCGTCCACGGGCAAGATCCTGGCGCTCGTGTCAAAGCCAGGGTTTGACGCAAATCTGCTCGCAGTCCATGACGGAAACGAATCCAATACGAACTACAAAACCCTGCTTTCAACCAAGGGCAACCCACTGGTCAATAAGGCTATCTCCGGCGACTTGTATGCGCCTGGCTCGGTGTTCAAGTTGGTAGTCTCATCGGCGGCGCTCGAGTCTGGCGAATGGACGCCGGAATCGACTCTGCCAAACCCGCTCAAGTTCCAACTGCCAGGCACCAGCACCTACGTTCAAAATTCGGGCGAGGGCAAGTGCGGAGGCAAGTCAACCGTTTCAATCGCCGATGCCCTGCGTTTTTCGTGCAACGTTCCCTTCGCCCAGCTGGGAATCAAGCTCGGACAAGATCGAATTCGCACTCAAGCCGAGCTCTTCGGTTTCGGAAAATCGGTGAAGATTCCATTGTCCGCAACTCCATCTAGCTACCCAGAAAACATGGATGAAGCACAGACCGCACTGTCGGCCTTCGGGCAATTCGACGACCGCGTCACGCCGTTACAGATTGCGATGATCAGCTCGGCAATTGCAAACAAGGGTGTGCTGATGCAGCCCAATCTCATTGAGAGCGTGCTCTCATCCAGCCTCGCGGTGGTTGATCAGCCTCAGCCCAAGATTTTCTCGCAGCCGATCAGCGCATCCACCGCTAGCAAGGTCAAAGACATGATGGTCGCCGCGGTTGCCCGCGGTGTCAGTTCCAACGGGCAAATCAAGGGCGTCGAGGTGGCCGGCAAAACTGGCACGGCACAGAACGGTCAGGGCGAGCCATACACTCTGTGGTTCACAGGTTTTGCACCCGCCAACAACCCCAAGGTTGCGGTCGCGGTGGTCGTCGCAAAGGGCGGCGGCATGGGGCAGGGCGGTCGAGGCAACACCCTCGCCGCACCAATTGCCCGCAAGGTTATGGAGGCGGTGTTGAATAAGTGAGCACCGGAGCACCCGAGGTGGGTCAGGTTTACGGCGGTCGCTACCATCTGAAATCGCGAATCGCGGTCGGCGGCATGGGTGAGGTTTGGCAGGCACATGATGAGGTGATCCTGCGAGATGTAGCCATCAAGATTTTGAAGCCCGAATACATGGGCGACCCTGGGTTCCTCGAAAGGTTCAGAACCGAGGCTCGGCACGCTGCGATGGTCAATCACGAGGCGATTGCCAACGTGTACGACTACGGCGAAAGCGCGGGTAGCGCGTACCTGGTGATGGAGCTCGTTCCGGGCGATTCGCTTGCCAAGATCCTCGAGCGTGAAAAGCAATTAGCCCCCGAGCGAGTCATGGACATCGTCGCGCAGACTGCTCGAGCGCTTTATGAGGCTCACGAGGCAGGCCTGGTGCACCGCGATATCAAGCCGGGAAACCTCCTGATCACTCCCGATGGTCACGTGAAAATCACCGATTTCGGTATCGCCCGTGTCGCGGATCAAGTTTCACTTACGGCTACCGGGCAGGTCATGGGCACGGTGCAGTACCTTTCGCCCGAGCAAGCCACCGGAAAACCGGCTACTCCGGCAACCGATATTTATTCGTTGGGCATCGTTGCCTACGAGGCCATTGCCGGTCGCCGTCCTTTCACCGGTGACTCGCAAATGACAATTGCTATGGCTCAAATTAATGAGAGCCCTCCTCCGCTGCCTGAAACCGTCGACCCGCGAATCATTCAATTGGTCATGCAGTGTTTGGCTAAAAAGCCAAATCAGCGCCCTGAGTCGGCACTCGCCCTCGCGGTGCGCGCCGAGGCACTGCTGCCACACGCTCCGCGAACCAACACCTCGACGGCGGTCATCTACCAACAGCCGCCGGTGACAACGAGCACGACTGTGATTCAAACTGACACCGCTCCGACTCCAAAGCCGCCAGTCGTCTGGCCCTGGATTGCGGTGATTGTTGCCCTCGGCTTGACGGCAATCACGATTATTGTGGCGATTCTGATGCAGCCGAATGGTTCTACGACGCCGACCCCTTCGCCCACAGATTCGGTGAATCCGAACCCGAGCTCGAGTGAGACGGCGAGCCCGCAGACCGTCAGCGTGTTAGCCAAGGACGTTATTGGCTACAACGTGAGCGATGTCTACAACAACCTCACCAAACTGGGCCTGTTGGTTGAGGCCGTCCCGGGTTCGACCCTGCCAAGTAGTGATGCCCGAGTGCTGACCGTCTACGACGCAACGCCACTCGGCAGTTTGCACGTGGGCGACCCGATTCGAATCACCTACTACGTCTCGGCGGCAGACATCACCCCGCAACCTACGGATAGCCCAACACCTACGCCGACGCCATAACCAATTCACAGCGGATGCGCAGCTCAAACCCGATACGGGGGCAGGCGCATCCTTAGACTTAAACAAGTTTCGAAGAAGGAGCACCGTGTCTGAGACACCACGTCTGATTGCCGCACGCTATGAGCTGGGCAACCTCATTGGCCGAGGTGGCATGGCCGATGTGTATGAGGGTGTCGACACTCGACTCGGTCGAACCGTTGCCATCAAGTTGCTCAAGAGCGATCTTGCCAATGACCCAACCTTTGAAGCCCGGTTCCGCCAGGAGGCGCAGGCTTCGGCTCGCATGGCGCATCCGACCATTGTTCGCGTCTATGACGCCGGCGAGGACGTCACCACCGACCCGCAGGGGCAAGAACACAAACGCCCGTTCATCATCATGGAATTCGTGCGTGGACGCCTGCTGCGCGACATCATTCACGAGCGTCGGCTGCCGATCTCTGAAGCCCTCGAATACACCGCGGGTGTCTTGACTGCTCTCGAGTTCTCACATCGAGCCGGCGTCATTCACCGCGACATCAAGTCAGCCAACGTGATGATCAACGAGCAGGGTCAGGTCAAGGTCATGGACTTTGGCATCGCTCGAGCCGTTTCGGATTCGTCGGCCACGATGGCACAGACCTCTGGCATCATGGGCACAGCTCAGTACTTCTCACCCGAACAAGCCAAGGGTGAAACCGTCGATGCGCGCACCGACCTTTATTCAACCGGTGTTCTGCTGTATGAGATGCTCGCCGGCCGCCCACCTTTCAAGGGTGACACCGCGGTTTCGGTGGCCTACCAGCACGTTAGCGAAGCCGTTATTCCGCCATCGCAACTCAACCCGGAGATTTCGGCTGAACTTGACGCCGTGGTCTTGCGGGCATTGGCCAAAGATCGAGCCGAGCGCTTCCAGACCGCGGAGGAATTCCGCGAGCACATGCTTGCGGCAGCGGCCGGAACGCCGGTCACGGCCCCACAGTCGACTTTGCCGGCGGTTACGGAATCAAGCGAGGTCGTTGATGAAACCTCTGCAGACGAAGCACTGGTCCTCGAAACCACAGAGCTCGAGGCTCCATTAGTGGCCGAAGCTACTGTGACCGAGGCCGCATCCTCATCGCAGGAGCCGGAGCTCGACGACGACATCGCTGCCATCGAGGCCATGTTCGCCGGTGGTCCTGCTGAAACCGCCAAGCCAATCGCGGGCGACAGTCCGATGGTCTTGCCTGAGGATGACTTCGAGTCGTCACTCAAGAACCTCGGACTCAACAACACCACCGTGATGTCGGCGGATGACTTGCCCGTTGCAATCCCGACCGAGGTCAAGCCGGCTGCTGGCAATGAGGCGTTCGGTTCCGCAGCGGTCAAACACGAAGAGCCCAAGATCGTTTCAGGCAACGAGAACCCATTCGCGAGCCTCGGTGTAACTTTGCAGCCGGACACCGCATCCACCACGATTGTTGCGAACAGGAGCAACAAACCATCACCTGGTTTGCTCTGGGGTCTCGGCAGCGCGGGTGTGGTCGTGCTGGTTGGCCTTTTGGTTTGGTTGTTCACGTTTGGTGGCTCGTTCAACCTAGGCATCAACGGCAACGGCGGAATCGCGGTGGCCGATGTGACCAATCAACCATTTGATTCCGGCAAGGCAACGCTCGAGGCTCAGAAGCTATTGGTCACCAAGGCTTATGAAACGAGCGACACCGTCCCGGCCGATTCAATCATCCGAACCGATCCGGTCGCCGGCACCAAGGTTCCGCCGAATACCGCGATCACCGTCTACGTTTCAACCGGCAAGAACACAGTTGGAATGCCAGACCTCACCGGGTTGGATGAGACCGCGGCCACCTCAGCCCTGCAGGCAGCAGGTTTGACGCTCGGGCAAATAACTCAGGTTAATAGCGCCACGGTCAAGGCCGGTCTAGTGGTTAGCTCTGACCCGATGCCGAACTCTCAAGTGCCTGCGGGTACGGTTGTGAACCTGAGCGTTTCTAACGGTCAAGTGATGGTTCCTGATGTTCGCAATCTCGACATTGCTGATGCACAGGCTCGTTTGACTGCGGTCGAGGTTGGACTATCAGTTTCGATTGAGTCGAAGGTCGCCTGTGTTGCGCCGCAGAAGCCGGGTTCAGTTGTGCTGGATCAATCTATTCCTGCGGGTCAGGCTCCACAGGGCAGCGCTATCGTGCTCTACGTGGACTGCACGAACTAGCTCTGTTTAGGCCAAGGTTCTCAGGCCGACTAGCCCGGCTTAGGCCAATTGGTGGGTCTAAAACTTGACCATGGGGCTGAGCGACTTCGCGCGCTCTGCCGCTCCGGCAAGGCCCAGTGATTCCAGCCAGTTGCCGAGCATTTGATAACCGCCCTCGGTGAGGACGCTCTCCGGGTGAAACTGCACACCATAAATAGGTAGCGAACGATGTTGGATTCCCATGATCACGCCACCCTTCGAGTTCATAGCCGCGGTTGTGCGAGCCGTGACGATTAGGTCGTCAGGGACGGTCGAGTCAACCACCGCGAGTGAGTGGTAGCGAGTTGCAGTGAATGGCTGCGGAACGTTGTTGAAAACCAGTGACCCGTCATGCTCGACCAACGACGTCTTGCCGTGCATGAGCTCTTCGGCGCTGGTGACGGTGGCACCCATCGCTTCGGCGATCGCTTGGTGACCGAGGCAGACTCCGAAAATCGGTTTTCCGGTGCGCAGCGCATACTTGACGGTCGGAATGCTGAGTCCGGCATCAGCGGGAGTTCCCGGCCCAGGGCTAATCAAGACTGCGTCATATTTATCCAGCAGGGCTGGCAACTCGTCCTCGGTCACGACGTCGTTGCGCAGCACTTCGGTCTGAGCACCCAACTGCTGAAGATAGCCGTTTAGCGTGTAGACAAAGCTGTCGTAGTTGTCGAGAACGAGGATTTTCACCATAGCCATTTAAGCCTAACGCCCGCTATCGCAAGCCAGCGACCTCGGCTAGAATCAGAGGCATGTCCGACGTAAACACTGACAAGCAGAACCTAGCCAAGAGCAAGCCGGTCAAGCCAGCAAAGCCAAAGGCACCGAAGGCCCGCAAGGGTGATGAGCTGAACCCAGTTTGGTTCAAGCCGGTGATGTTTGGTTTCATGCTCCTAGGTCTGATTTGGATCATCACCTACTACGTGAGCAGTGCACAGCTTCCAATCCAGTCGATTGAAAACTGGAACATTCTGATCGGATTCGGCATCGCCATGATTGGCTTCTTGATGTCGACCCGCTGGAAGTAACCTTCTAACTACCGGCTGGCTTAGAGACCGAGCGCGGGCAAGACTCGCATTTCGAGACCCGCATACATCAGGCCGCAAGTCAAAACAAAGATTCCAACAAGGCCCAGCAGCTGCTGGGTCTTTTGGTTTAACTGGCGGGTGTTCACATAGAGCAGGGCCACCAATGCACCGGCAGCGAGTCCGCCAACGTGTGCCTGCCAGCTGATGCCCGGCATCAGGAATCCAAAGGCAAGGTTGATTGCGATGAGGCCCACTAGCTGGCCGCCCTGTGCCCCAAGTTTGCGGGCAATCACGAAATAGGCGCCCATCAAACCGAAAATCGCACCGGATGCGCCCAGCGTGTAACCCACGATGCTCGATAGCCAGGTCACCGCTGCCGATCCGCCAAGCACCGAGAGCATATAAAGCGCAAGGTATCGCACCCGACCGAGCATCGGCTCGAGGACTTGCCCGAAGATGAACAGCGAATACATGTTCAGGCCAAGGTGCAGAAAATTGTTTGGATCGTGCGCGAAGCCTGCGGTTAGCGCGCGCCATGGTTCGAATGCTAGAGCCATTGGCGAGAACGCAAGCATCTGGGTAACCACTGACCCTGGTAACACCTGAAGCAACCAGATGAATGCGTTGATGGCAATCAGCGAGATGCTCACGACGGGTCGAGCTCCCGCGACCGCTTGCCGCGCTGCTCTGCGCTGAGCCGCCTGGAGTTGGGTTGGTGTTCCTCCGGCACATTCCGGACACAAGAAACCGACCGACGCTTCAACCTGGCAGTCCGGGCAAATTACTTGCTCACAGCGCTGGCATCGAACATAGGCCTCACGGTCCGGGTGTCGATAACAGGTCATCGTCGGTCGGTTCTTGTTAGGTAAGAATCGAAAAGCTCTAGGCCTTTTCGATGGTCACTGATTCGATGACCACGTCAGCCAGCGGGCGGTCGCTGCGGTCGGTGTCGACCTTTGCGATGGCATCCACGACTGCGCGCGATGCCTCATCCGCTACTTCGCCGAATACGGTGTGCTTGCCCCAGAGGTACTGGGTCGGGGTGACGGTGATGAAGAACTGAGATCCGTTAGTGCCCTTGCCACCGCGAACTCCAGCGTTAGCCATCGCCAACTTGTAAGGCTCGTTGAAGGTTAGCTCGGCGTGCGGTTCGTCGTCGAACTGGTAGCCAGGGCCGCCCATACCGGTTCCGGTAGGGTCGCCGCCCTGAATCATGAAGCCGTCGATAATGCGGTGAAAAATAACGCCGTCATAGAAAGGCTTGCCAGTCTTCTCGCCGGTTGCCAAGTCTTCGAAGTTCTTGACGGTTACCGGTGCGTGGTTGCCAAAAAGGTTGATCTTGATGGCACCGTGGTTGGTATTGATGGTTGCTACTGAAGTGTGTGCGCTCATGTCTCTATTCTCGCAGGTGACGCTCAGTAGCGGTCGCCGCAGACCGAGCACCTCATTGCGCCTTGAGCGTAAACTGTGCCCATGGCCAAGAAGTTTGATCTAACCGCGCTCGTCGAAGCTTTGCCCGAACTAGCGAAACTATTCGATGACAAGTGGGATGCGCTCGCGCAATCGGTGAGCTCTTCGAGCCGCGATGCCGCGAAGCAGGCCGCTGCCAAGGCAGAGTTTCTGGCCAAGGAGGCCTCGGTCGCGGCGGCTAAGGCAAAACAGCTAGCCAAGAGACAGGCTAAGAACCCGGTCGCTCAAACATTTGCTATCGGCTTCGCTGTGGCGCTGGTTGCAGGTGTCGCATACGCGCTGCTAAAACCTGCCGAAGAAGAACTTTGGGAACAGGTTGATCCGGAGGACTAATCAATAACCAGAGCCGCTGCAATCGCGAAGTTGATTGACGTATCAGCAAACCGTAGATTGATAAGGCGCATCTGCGCTCTAGAGGGGGAACCATGGAAAACTTATTTGACGATTTGACAGCCTGGTAATCCCTATGTCAGCAGATGTGTTTCGACTAGTAATCGTCATTGTTGTTTTGGGCGGAGTACTCCTGCATCGCCTCACTCGAGTGATAACGATCCGGCACGCGTGGGCCTACCTCGTTATTTGCTGGTCGGCGATTCCGCTGCAATTCCTGCCAAAGCGTGAAATTTCATGGCTCCACATTCTTGGCACGATCGCCGCGATGCTGTGGTTTGCAATCGTTGCCTTCAACAATCGCGAAATCGCAATGCCTAGAAAGCGATACGCACTATTTCTGAGCGCATTAGGGGCTACTTCGGCCCTACCTGGTTTAGTGCTCTACCTTCTAGCCGCCAACAACTAAAGCTAGGAGCGCAGTAGCTCCTCGGCGGCGGCCAACTCTGGTGCCAAGAAACGATCTGGGCCGACACCGGCAACACCTGCCGCGCGCAGTCGGGCGATTAGCTCGCCGGTGACGGCTGCCGGCTGAAGTGGTGCACGCATTTCAACCGCACGAGCGGCCGTGACCAACTCAATCGCCAAGATTCGGCGCAGATTTTCAATCACCTTGCGCAGCTTGCGGCCGGCATGCCAGCCCATCGAAACGTGGTCTTCCTGCATCGCCGAAGACGGAATGCTGTCGACGCTAGCCGGAGCTGCGAGGCGCTTGTTTTCACTAACCAATCCGGCCTGGGTGTACTGAGCAATCATCAGTCCCGAGTCAACGCCAGCATCTGCCGCCAAGAAAGGCTCGAGCCCGTGGGAGCGGAACTTGTCGAGAGCGCGGTCGGTGCGGCGTTCTGACATCGAACCTAGGTCGGTAGCTGGAATCGCAAGAAAGTCGAGCACGTATGCGACTGGGGCACCGTGGAAGTTTCCGTTCGAGGTGACCTCGCCCGACTCGAGCACGACCGGGTTGTCAATTGCCGCGGCGAGTTCGCGCTCGGCAACGATGGTCGCCCAGGCCATAGTGTCGCGCAATCCGCCGGTCACCTGTGGAGCACAGCGAAGCGAGTATGCGTCCTGCACGCGAGAGTCGCCGACTCGGTGCGAAGCCACGATTGGTGAGCCGGCGAGCGCCGCATACATGTTGGCAGCACTTTGAGCCTGACCCGGGTGCGGCCGCAGCGGTTCGTGCAGTTCTGGTCGGAACACCTGGTCAGTGCCGAGCTGACCCTCGACGCTCATCGCTGCAATGACGTCGGCATAGTCGACAAGTTTGTTGAGATCGGCGAGCGCTAGAACCAGCATGCCGAGCATGCCATCGGTGCCGTTGATCAGCGCAAGGCCTTCTTTTTCTTGTAATTCGAGTGGCTCGATTCCTGCCTCGGCCAGCAGGTCTGGCACTGGGCGCTCGACCCCGTCTGGACCGGTTGCCCGACCCTCACCCATCAGCACCAGTGCGCAGTGTGCCAGTGGCGCCAAATCGCCGGAGCAGCCGAGTGAGCCGTACTCGTGCACAATCGGGGTGATGCCCGCGTTGAGGAGAGCGGCCATGGTGGTTGCGACAACTGGGCGAACGCCGGTTCGACCCGAGCAAAGAGTCTTCAGTCGGTTCAGCATCAGAGCGCGCACGACCTCGGTTTCGACCGCCGGACCCATACCGGCCGCGTGCGAACGAATCAGCGATTTCTGCAGTTGGACGCGGTCTTTGGGCTCAATGTGGCGGTTCGCGAGTGCCCCGAAACCGGTTGAAATGCCGTAAACGGGCACATCTCCATTGGCCAGCGACTCCACGTGGCGACGAGTCGCGGCCATCGCGTCGATCGCATCCTGACCAATCTCGACGCGGTAACCGTGACGGGCAACGGCGACGAGTTGCGCCTGGGTTAGGCCCTGGGTGTGGAGGGTTACGGTCTTGGTCATTTTGGCTCGTTTCTTGTGATTCTG
>JAGWTM010000061.1 GCA_028868975.1 Actinomycetales bacterium | reverse complement strand
ATTGTCATTGGCGCCGATCGGGGACCAGTGCTCGATGCGTTCGCGGCGGAAGCGCCGGGCGTCCCGCTGGATGAGGTTGACTTGGGGGCACGTTCGGGGGCAGTAGTAGGTGCCGAGGTCATGCGTCAGGTGGTCGAATTGGCTGCGGCTCGAGCGGTGCCAGGCGACACCGTTTTGCTTGCCCCAGCGGCGGCTTCGATGGACCAGTTCAAGGATTATGCCGAACGCGGCCAACTCTTCGCTGACGCGGTTGCCACAATCCTCGGGGAGAAACATGGCTAGAGCTGGCAACACCTCAACTAGCGTCCGCGCAACCGCTAACTCACGAACTGCTCGCAACGCGACGCCCAACCTTGGGCCAGCGCAACGTTTCGGAAACTTCCTGCTAGATGTCGGTGGACGCGCCTTTAGCGCCCAGTCGCGAGACTTCTACATGCTCCTCGGAGTGACCGCAATTTTGGCGGTAATCGGCGTAATCATGGTCTTCAGCGCTTCATACGTTGACTCATTGGCGGCGCACTCCTGGGCATACACCGATGGCCTCCACCAGCTGATATTCGTGATCGGCGGGGTTTGCGCGCTGACCTTCTTCTCGCTCACCAAGTTGGCTTGGGTCGAGCGCATCATCCTCCCGCTCTACGGCTTTTTCATCGTGGTACAGCTGTCAGTTTTCGTGATTGGCAAGGAAGTCAACGGCAACAAAAACTGGATTGCGTTGCCCGGTGGCTTCTCGCTTCAGCCTTCAGAGTTTTTCAAAATCACCCTCTGTCTGTTCCTTGCCTGGTTTATCTCCAAGAATCAGCAGGACATCGATGATCGAAACCTCTGGCTGAAGGCCGGAATCATGCTCGCGGTTCCGATTGCGATCATCATGGCCCAGAAAGACATGGGCACCTCGATCATCATCGTGGCCGCGTATATCGGACTCGCGGTGCTCGCCGGCCTGCCGGCACGTTTGCTGACCTTCACGTTGCTTGCGGCGTCCGTGCTTGGTTTTCTGGCCCTGCGCGTTGGAAGTTCAACGCGCTGGCCTCGAATTATGGCTTGGCTGTTTCCGAATAATCCAGACCCGCTCGACTACAACTGGCAGCAAAACCATGGCGTGTGGGCTATCGCGGCCGGTCGCCTCACCGGTGTCGGCCTTGGAAACTCGAAAATGAAGTGGTCCTGGATTCCCGAAATTCAGAGTGACTTCATCTTCGCCATCATCGGTGAAGAGCTAGGCCTCATCGGCTGTCTCGTGATCATTGTGCTGTTCGTGGTTTTGATTAACACACTCATTCGAATCTCGCTGCGCACCAAGGACCTCTTCTCGAGACTGTTTGTGCAGGGTGTGGCCACCTGGCTCGCCGCTCAATCCCTAATCAACATCGCCGTGGTGCTGGACCTCCTGCCGGTGCTCGGCGTGCCGTTGCCGCTGATCTCATCCGGTGGATCTTCGATGATTGCGACCATGTCGGCCATCGGAATCGTTTTGGCCGTGGAGCGCGATAACCAAGCCGGTCAAGCCATGGGCTTTGTGCCGCAGCGTCCGAAATTTGTGGCAGCAACACGAGGACGTCGCGCATGACCAATTACCTACTCGCCGGTGGTGGCACCGCCGGGCACGTGAATCCGCTGTTAGCACTCGCCGATGCCATTAAGGCGCAGGACCAAAACCACAGGGTATGGGCTCTGGGCACAGCCGAGGGTCTTGAATCGAGACTGGTGCCTGAGCGAGGCTACGAACTGGTCACGGTTGCAAAATTGCCGTTTCCGCGCAAACCCAGTCGCTACGCGCTCGCCTTTCCGTTCCGTTTCGCAAGAGCCGTGGGTAAGGTTCAGCGGTTTATCCGTGAGCACAAGGTTGACGTTGTCGTTGGGTTTGGTGGCTACGCCAGCGCACCCGCGTATGTTGCAGCGAAGCGGTGCGGGGTGCCCATCGTGGTGCACGAGGCGAATGCGCTACCTGGTTTCGCAAACAAGTTGGGCAGTCGCTACGCGCAAGTCGTGGCGACCGCTTTCGCTCAGACACCGCTGCCCAACGCCATCCACACCGGTATGCCGCTGAGGCTCGAAATCGAGAGTCTTGCCAAGACCGAGCTGGGTTCGCCGGAGCGTGCCCTGGTCAGAACCGAAGCCCGAGCTCACTTTGGATTTGCCCTCGATGCCTCGGTATTGCTGGTCACCGGCGGTTCGCTGGGAGCCAAACGCATCAACGATGCCATCGAGGGGGCCCGGTCGGTGCTGGACGCAGCCGGCATCCAGGTCTTGCACATCGTCGGTGGCAAGAGCGAACTTGAGCCTGTTGAAACCTCGACCTATAAGCGCATCGGCTACTGCGACCGCATGGACCTAGCAATTGCGGCAGCCGATTTCGCGGTTTCGCGCGCGGGCTCATCCACCGTCAGTGAGTTTGCGGCGGTCGGTTTGCCCGCGGTTTATGTTCCGTACGCGGTCGGCAACGGTGAGCAGCGTTTCAACGTTGCTGGTTTGGTCGCCGCCGAGGGCGGGCTCATGGTGAATGACGCCGATTTCACCGCCGAGTGGATTAGAGACAACCTGGTGCCGCTGGTTTCCGATTCCAGACAGCTGGCAAAAATGGCTGCCAAGGCACGCGCGGCCGGCATCGCCGATGGCACAGACCGCCTGTTGAACCTGACCAACGGTGTGTTGAGCGCCTAATTCCCTGGCCTTCGCGCCTACAGTTGGGTTGTTCCCAGCGCCACAGTAGAGAGCAAAAATGATCAAGCCTGACTTCTCAGTACCTGTTCCCGAAGACCTCGGAACAGTGCACTTTATCGGCATCGGCGGCTCTGGAATGAGCGGTATCGCGCGCATCCTGCTGGGCATGGGCCACAAGGTCACCGGCAGCGATTTGCGAGACACCTCGAATGTTGCCGCCTTGCGTGAACTGGGTGCCGAAATTTTCATCGGGCACGATGCCGCGCACCTTGGCAACCCGGACACGGTCGTGGTCACCTCAGCGCTTTGGCCAAACAACCCCGAGTACCTGCTCGCGCAGGAACGCGGAATCCCGGTTTTGCACCGCTCGATGGCGCTTGCCTATCTCACCGGCAAAAAGCGGGTCATCGCTGTAGCGGGAGCGCACGGCAAAACCACCAGCACTGGAATGATCATCACCGCGCTCCTCGAACTCGGTGAAGACCCCAGCTTCGTAAACGGCGGAGTCATCGCGTCGCTTGGTGCCTCTTCAGCCTCAGGCTCGGGAGAACTGTTCGTCATTGAAGCCGACGAATCCGACGGCAGTTTTTTGCACTACGACACCGCGATCGCGCTGATCACCAATGTCGATGCCGACCATCTCGATCACTACGGGTCAGAAGAGGCATTCGAGGCCGAGTTCGGTCGCTTTGCTCAGGGGGCGAAAGAGTTTGTCGCGATTAGCGCGGATGACCCGGGCGCCGTGCGCGTGACGGGTCTGCTGCGCGATAAGCGCATCCTCACCTTTGGATACGCCGATGACGCGACCGTGAAACTCAAAAACGTGGATGCGTCTGGCGCGCGCGTGAGTTTTGAGTTGGAGTTTGAGGGCCACGAGTTTGCGGCTCGCCTGAGAGTCCCGGGTGAGCACAATGCCATCAACGCAGCGGGAGCCTTTGCAGTTTTGGTGGGACTGGGTCACGAACCGGCAAAGGTGCTCTCGGCAATCGAGACCTTTGGTGGCACGGAGCGACGTTTTGAACTGCACGGTGAGCAGCGCGGGGTGGCTGTTTACGACGATTTCGCACATCACCCCACCGAAGTTGCGGCAGCGCTCAAAGCGGCTCGAGCGGTGGTCGGCGACGGAAAACTAATCACGGTTTTTCAGCCACACCTTTACAGTCGAACTCGCCTCATGGCCAAGGAATTTGCCGAGGCTCTAGCGGCTAGCGATGAGGTTGTCGTGCTCGATATTTATGCGGCACGCGAGGACCCCGAGCCCGGCGTTACCGGAGCGCTCGTCAGCAATGCCTTCAAGAATCCAAAGCAGGTTCACTACGTGCCTGAATGGGATGACGCTCCCGCTGTTGCCGCGAAACTGGCTCACGCGGGTGACTTCATCATCACCATGGGATGCGGTGACGTCTACCGCATGGTTCCGCAACTATTGGACGCCTTGAAAAACTAACGAAGCATGAAAAGACCGCCGGTACGAGCTGGGGTAGGCAAACCGCCTGCTCAGCCTTCTGGCGCTCAAAAACGACCGGCCGCTCAAGCTGCCAGCTCGACCGGCACACAGCGCGACACCGGAAAAATCCTCGCTTCGGTCACCGACATCAGCAAAAAGCGGGCGGCTAGCACTGCGATACCCAACCCGAGAGCGGTCAAACGCGGTACGGCAGTTCCGGCTCGGTCGAACCGGTCAAGCAAACCAAGCAAACAAAGTAAGCCAAGCAAACCAAGCAAGGCAATTGAATCCGGTCGCAAAATCTTTGAGCGACTAAGCCCCGAGGCTGCTCGCTTCAGGGCATACAGTCGACGACGTCGCGCCATCTTGCTTTCGGTAATTTCGTCATTCTCGGCCCTGATTTTGCTGATGCTGGCTGCCATGTACACCCCGATGCTCGCCGTCGAAACCATTCGCATAACTGGCACCGATCGTCTAAAGGTGGCTGAGCTCCAGGCCGCTCTAAAATCACAAATCGGCACTCCGCTACCGATGGTGAATTCGGACAAAATCGCCGAGGAACTCAAACCTTTCGCGCTCATCGAGAGTTACGCGATAACCAGTAGGCCACCGCACAGCTTGGTGATCCGCATCACCGAGCGCAGCCCAATTGCGCTCGTTTCAGTCGGTGGAACTAGCTACCTGTATGACCCAGCGGGCGTTCGCATTGGCAAGGCGTCGAGTTCTGATGAGTATCCGACCATCAACATCAACGGTGATCCGGCCAGCAGCGCAGAGTATTCGCTCGCCATCGATGTACTGCTGGCTTTGCCTGCTTCGCTCCTGCCACGCGTCTATTCCATCGATGCCAAAACCAAAGACAACGTGACCATGCAACTGCGAGGCAACGCCGGTCAGCGGATTGTCTGGGGCGACTCATCCAAATCCGCCTTGAAGTCCAAGGTTTTGGCAGCTCTGATTCGCAATTACAAGAAGTCTGACCGAGTCACGTTCGACGTGTCGTCTCCGACCGCGCCGGTTGTGCGTTACTAGTTCACCTGTGCCGCGCCAATTCGGTTCTGCGGTGCTGATTTCGGGTTGTCAGGCAACGTCTAAGGGCGCCTGTAACAGGCTTTCTGTTGGACCAATCTGAGTGGGCGCTGACAGTTCGCGCGACACGCCCGAGCGCCTCCCAAGCATGGGGGAGGCTGGCGCGTACCTTCATGGCGAAATCAATAAAAGTGCACAAACCCTAAGCCTCAGCAAGAGGTTGAAGGTTAGCACTCCAAAGAAAAGCTTCTCTAGCAGCGGAGGAAACAAGTGGGACTTAGCCAGAATCCACTAGCAGTAATCAAGGTCGTCGGTGTCGGCGGCGGTGGCGTTAACGCCGTGAACCGCATGATCGAAGTCGGCCTTCGCGGTGTTGAATTCGTTGCCATAAACACCGATGCGCAGCAATTGCTGCTTAGCGATGCCCACGTGAAGCTCGACATCGGACGCGAGTCGACCCGAGGCCTGGGTGCCGGCGCTGACCCTGAGGTCGGTCGTCGTGCCGCCGAGGAACATGCTGAGGAGATCGAGCAGGTACTCGCGGGCGCAGACATGGTCTTCGTGACTGCGGGCGAGGGTGGCGGAACCGGAACCGGAGCTGCGCCGGTCGTGGCTCGCATCGCCAAGAGTCTCGACGCTCTCACCGTCGGCGTGGTAACGCGTCCATTCGACTTTGAAAACAAGCGCCGCATCGAGCAGGCCGCCAAGGGCATTGAGGTCCTGCGCGGCGAGGTTGACGCGCTAATCGTTGTTCCAAACGACCGTCTGTACGACCTTGACGACCAACTCATGTCGTTCGCTGAGGCATTCAAGCAGGCCGACAACGTTCTTCGTGCCGGAGTTCAGGGCATCACCGACCTAATCACCAACCCAGGACTGATCAACCTCGACTTTGCCGATGTGAAGTCTGTTTTGAAGGGTGCCGGAACCGCGCTGATGGGCATCGGAACCGCTAAGGGTGAAGACCGTGCCGTTCGTGCCGCCGAAATCGCTATCTCGAACCAAATGCTCGAAGCGAGCATCGAGGGTGCCCACGGCGTCCTCCTCCTGGTTCAGGGTGCAAGCGACATCGGCCTCAAAGAGGTTCGCAACGCAGCCAAGCTGGTTCAAGAGGTGGTTAGCCCAGAGGCCAACATTATCTTCGGTCTGACACTCGATGACACCCTTGGCGATGAGGTCGCAGTCACGGTCATCGCAGCAGGATTCGAAGGCGGTGCTCCGCAACCACACCGTTCAACGGGTCGCACCACCTACTCGGGTTTCGCGAACTTTGGCCGTTCAGAGGCACCGGTTGCCGCTCCGGCCCCAACTGCTCCGGTCGCCGCCGCTGACGCTTCGGCTTCAACCACTGAGG
>JAGWTM010000011.1 GCA_028868975.1 Actinomycetales bacterium | reverse complement strand
CCGCCTCGCGCAGCATCCAACCAACCGCCTTGTGAATGAGGTCGTGATCATCGGTGATGAGCTGCTGGGCGATTTGCCAGGTTGGCTCGAGTTTGCCGACGCGAATAAACGCAAAAGTGAACATGATGGCAGCGCGTCGGTGCCACAAATCCTCGTGCCTCGCGAGGTCGCGCAACCGTGCTGCATGAGCCTTCGAGATCAGCCACGATCCAATGTATGGCGCGCTGATGTCGATTAGGTCCCAGTTGTTGACCCAGCCCTCGTCGAGCAATCGCAGGTAGAAAGCGAATAACTCATCCTTGGTCTCGGTGCTCTTCGCGCGCTGAAAACGATTCACCAGAATCACCAGTGCGCAGTGCCGATGCTCGTGAATTGGCGACTGTGCAAGTTCGTGGATCTCGCTCAACGGTAGCGACGCGAACTGCTTCGCCACAGCGCGCGATTGAGGAACCGTGACACCGATGAACAGGTCTCCCTCGCCGTACTGACCGGGGCCGGTTTTGAAAAACCGCGAGAGCGCGCTCGCTCTGTCGCGAGTAGCAAAAGCGGCCAGTGCCGCTTTGACACCAGCCGCTGTTTGCTCAGTCATTGACGCTTAGACGTCTGCAATAACTACGAGACCGTCACCGGCCTGCGCTGTGTACTGCGAGTTTTTCGCCGGGTTCATAACTACACCGGTCGATGCGTCACCAGCCTCGTGGTTTGCGACTCGATAACCGATAGCCGATTCGCCGTGGGCCGCCGCGATAGCGACAACCTCGGCCCACTCAACCGTGTTTCCCTCGGCGACGTAGTGCTCCATTGGGCGAAGGTTGATGGACGCGCCCTGCGCATCAAACAGGTCTTCGAAAACCGGAGCGAGGTCATTGTTCTCGCTGATCTGCGCAATCACCAGAGCAGCCAAGTTGTCGCTAACTACCAGGTCATCAACCGCGGCGACGCGAGCAAGTTCGGCCTTACCGCCGTCGAGAATCTCGGCGACCAAGCGGGTCTTGACCACCTTGTTGCTCTGGTCGTTGAACATCTGATTCAGCTGGAGCATGGTCAACATGGTCTGAGCATCGGCTTCTGGTTGAGTGATCTCGTGACGGTAACCCAGGACGATGATCTCGTTGTAACTCTTGGCCTCGGCGGCGGCAATCAGTTCTTCGATGTTGCCGTGCAGCTCGGCGTGAGTTGCCTTAAGGTTCGGGCCAAAGTCAAAGTTGCCCCACTCCGCATCTGCGACAAATTTCTTCTGGGCCAAAATGTGAACGGTCGAGCCCTTCGGAACAAAGGTGCTGAGTTCTTGCAGCACCGAACGACCCATCGCCGACCAGCCGATGACCAGCAGGTGTTCCGCCTTGCGAGCCGGTGCCTTGTGAGCGGCAACCTTCTTATTAGCGATGTCTTCGCGCACTCCGGTGTAGACAACCTTGTCGTCATCTTCGGCAACTGCGATGACCTTAACCCCCGCAGGCAGAACGGTGTCGGCTGCTGGGTTGAGCGAGGTGGTGCCATCGGTGTGCAAGAGACCGATAACGGATGCGTTGTTGAACGCGAGCAGTGCATCGCGGTAAGTCTTTCCCGTGAGCGCAGGGACTTCTGAGAAGTAGATCTCATCCCCATCGAAGTCGATCAGGTCGAGAGTGACGGCAGCCAAGCCAGGCTGGCGCGAGGCCTGAGCCGTGACGCGGGCGATGACGTCGTGCGAGCGAATCGCGATAACGCGTCCCTGAGTCGCAATCTGCAGTGCCTGTGCGGTGTGCTCATCGTCGACCTCGGCGATGATTCTCAAGGCTGGGTTGTCGCTGACCGACTTCACGGCTAGCACGGTCGAAACGACTGTGGCGTCGCCAGCGTCATCGGCATCGAGCACGATGACCGACTTGGCTCCCGCAACATTTGCTCGCTTGAGCTCGGTCGGGTTCATCGGGTCGCCGCTGCGAGTGATCACTCGAAGATTGCCAAGGCCCTCCTCAATGTGGTCCGCGATGTCGTCCTCCATCTGCTCGCGGCTCACGTTCGCGAAAACCACAACGAGCGGCTTGCGTACGTTTTCGTTGGCGATGGCAAGTTCTTTGAGGATTGGGTAGACACGGTTCGACCAACCAAGAATCAGTGTGTGGCCGCTCTCGATAACCGGGCTCTTGCCCTTGCGAAGTTTTTCAAAAGTGCGGTTGATGACACCAACGGCAAAACCGGTGACACTCGCGGCGAGAGTGATGGTGACGGCCCAGGTGACCAGACCAATGACTCGATCGGCCCAGGTGGGCTCGCCGCCCTTGCCCAAAATTCCGGTGAAGGTTGACCAGAAGGTGTTGAAGTCAGCCGCCGGTAGTGGCGGGTTTTCGCCGCGAAGCACTGGCACCGCGTAGAGCGCGTACCGAATAACAACAATCAAAATCGAGGCAAGTACGAGTGCGGCGAGCGTGTACGCGACAAACGCACCACCCTTGGCAATCGAGTTGTCAAAGTTGTAGCGGAGTCGGGTCCAGGCGCTTGGACGCGAGGCCTTTGGGGCCTCTGGTTCGCCTTGGGCGCCCTGACCGTATGAGCGATTTGATTCGTTGTTAGCCATAGGCGAAAGTCTAGTTAAACGGCACTGGGTGTAATCGAAAATTCTTCGACTACACCCAGACCGTGTTTTATTTAGCTGCTTTCGAGCTCGCGCTGCTTAGACCAAGCCAAGCCCGCCGAGTGGATCGCCGTCGATCTCATCCACGCCACCGACGGGTAGGTCTTCACCCGGAGTGACGATTAGGTCGACTCCGCCCTCGGCCACGTCGACTCGTACCGATGAACCATCGTGAATCTCGCCCGCGAGGAGCAGATTCGCAAGCCGATCGTCGATTTGCTGCTGCATGAGTCGACGCAGTGGACGGGCACCGTAGATCGGGTCGTAACCGTGGTCGGCCAACCAGGTGCGTGCCGCAGGGGTCACAGCCAACTGCAGTCGGCGAGCAGCCAGACGTTTGCCCAATCGCTCGATGTTGAGTTCAACAATTTGACCGAGTTCGAGGCGGTCGAGCGAACTGAAGATGACGATGTCATCCAGGCGATTCAGGAACTCCGGCTTGAATGCAGCGCGCACGGTAGCCATCACCCCATCCTGCTTTTGAGCATCGGTCAACTCCGGGTCGATCAAGAACTGCGAACCGAGATTCGAAGTGAGAATCAGAATGACATTCTTGAAGTCAACAACGCGTCCTTGACCATCGGTCAAACGGCCGTCATCGAGCACCTGGAGCAGCACGTCGAAGACCTCTGGATGCGCCTTTTCGACCTCATCCAACAGCACGACCGAGTATGGACGGCGGCGAACTGCCTCGGTGAGCTGACCGCCCTCTTCATAGCCGATGTAACCCGGAGGGGCACCGAGCAGGCGACTCACGCTGTGCTTCTCGCCGTATTCGCTCATGTCGATGCGCACGATGGCCTTCTCGTCATTGAACAAGAATTCGGCGAGGCTCTTGGCCAGCTCGGTCTTGCCAACACCGGTCGGGCCGAGGAACAAGAATGAACCGGTCGGACGATTTGGATCGCTGATGCCAGCCTTGGTTCGGCGAACTGCATCGCTAACCACTTTGACCGCACGCTTTTGACCGATCAAACGCTTGCCGAGCTCGGCTTCGAGGTGAAGCAGTTTCTCGCTTTCGCCGGCCAAGAGTCGACCGGTCGGGATACCGGTCCAGGCGCTAACCACAGCGGCGATGTCGTCCTCGGTGACCTGATCGCCAACCATTCGTTCGGCGTCGGCCTGTTCTTCGCGCTCGGCCTCGGCAAGTTGCTTTTCGAGCGCTGGGATTTCACCGTAGAGCAGACGCGATGCCTTTTCGAGATTGGCCTCGCGCTGAGCGCGTTCGGCCTCAATGCGCATGGCATCGAGTTTGGTCTTCAGGTCACCAATTCGGTTGAGCGAGGCACGCTCGGCCTCCCAGCGCGAATTGAGCTCGTCAAGCTGTTCAGACTTCGTTGCGAGGTCTTCGCGCAGCTTCTCGAGCCGCTCTTTGGACGCGTCGTCCTTCTCTTTTTTGAGTGCCAGCTCTTCGAGCTTGAGGCGGTCAACCTGGCGGCGCAATTCGTCAATTTCAACCGGCGCCGAGTCAATCTCCATGCGCAGGCGCGAGGCTGCCTCATCGATCAGGTCGATCGCTTTGTCTGGCAATTGGCGTCCACTGATATAGCGGTCACTCAAACCGGCTGCGGCAACCAGAGCGCTATCGGCGATGGCGACCTTGTGGTGCGCCTCGTAGCGTTCCTTGAGTCCGCGCAAAATCGCGATGGTGTCAACCACACTCGGCTCACCGACAAATACCTGCTGGAAGCGTCGCTCGAGAGCCGGGTCTTTTTCGATCCGCTCGCGATACTCATCAAGTGTCGTGGCTCCGATTAGTCGCAGTTCACCGCGGGCCAGCATCGGCTTCAGCATGTTGGACGCGTCCATCGCGCCATCGGCCGCGCCGGCACCAACCAAGGTGTGAAGCTCGTCAACGAAGGTGATTACTTCACCCTCGGCCGCGTTAATTTCGGCGAGCACTGCCTTGAGTCGCTCTTCAAATTCGCCTCGGAATTTAGCACCCGCAACCATCGCCGCGAGATCCAGACTGATGAGCTGCTTGCCCTTCAGGCTTTCGGGAACGTCACCGGCAACGATGCGCTGAGCCAGCCCCTCGACGACGGCGGTCTTTCCTACGCCCGGCTCGCCGATGAGGACGGGGTTGTTCTTGGTGCGACGCGAAAGCACCTGTGAGACGCGTCGAATTTCAGCGTCGCGCCCGATGACCGGGTCCAGTTTTCCGGCTTTGGCAAGCTCGGTCATGTTGACACCGAATTGCTCCAGTGCAGATTTTTGTGGTTCTTGGTTTTGCATTTGTGGGTTGTTCATTTTGACCTCGAAGGTTAGTTCTGGCGCCAAACCACGACCGAGGTCGCACGGCTTGGCCGACGCCCAGCCGCCAGGCTGACGACTCCCTGATCACCCGCGGCAAAAACGCGGGCTCCCGGGCGATTCATCAATTCGTTGGCGAGCGCCTTCTCGAGTTCGGAGACTCGCTTTGCGAGTTCGGCATTTTGGTTTTCGAGTTCCAAAATTCTGCGGATGCCTTCGAGTGAGACACCCTCAGATGAGAGGCGTGCGATCTCGCGCAGCTGCGCGATGTTTCGCATGGTGTAGCGACGGGTTTGCCCGCCGGTTCGTTCGGGCACCACCAAACCCATACGGTCGTAGTCACGCAGGGTTTGCGGGTGCATCATCGCGAGCTCGGCGGCCACACCAATCGCGAAGATTGGGCTGTTCTCGTCGAGCTGTTCCATTTAGAGCAACCCGGCTTTCGAGAGCAGGTCAGCGCGAGGGTCTTCGTCGGGCAGCTGCTCGTCGAACTCGGCGAGCAATTTGGCCGCTTTGTCGCTGACATGAGCCGGTACGGCAATCTCGACGGTTGCTAGGAGGTCACCCTCGCCCTTGGCCGTCACGACGCCGCGTCCTTTGACGCGCAGGACGCGTCCGTTCGGTGTGCCCGGCGCAACCTTGAGTTTCACCGGTTCACCACCGAGGGTCGGCACCTGAATCGTTGCTCCGAGAACGGCTTCAGCGAAGGTAACCGGCACGGTCACCCGCAAGTTTTGCCCGTCACGCGAGAAAACCGGATGCGCCTTGACGTTGATGGTTACGACTAGGTCGCCCGCTTCGCCGCCGTTGGGGCTAGGTTGACCCTTGCCGCGAACCTTGAGTTTTTGGCCATCCTGAATGCCGGCGGGCACCTTCAGAGTGATTGGTTCGGCGTGATTGCTAAGGTGCAACTTCACGGTTGCACCCTTGATCGAATCGATGAAGTCAACCGTCTTGCTAGTGGTCAGGTCGGCTCCGCGCTGAGGGCCGCCGAAGCCGCCAAAACCACCCATGCCGCCACCCATGCCACCGCCGAAGAGGTTTGCGAAAACATCCTCAAAGCCACCAGCTCCGCCAGGGAATCCTTGACCGCCGAAGCCGCCGCTGGCACCTCCCGGGAACCCGCCACCGGTGAAGCGTGCGCCACCACCCATGGCACGAATCTGGTCATACTCGGCTCGCTGCTGCTTATCGCTGAGCACCGAGTACGCCTCGGAGATCTCTTTGAACTTCGCTTCGGCTTTGGTGTCACCCGGATTGGTATCGGGGTGATACTGGCGCGAAAGTTTGCGATAAACCTTCTTCAGCTCAGCCTCAGAGACATCTTTAGAGACGCCAAGGGTCTTATAGAAGTCCTTCTGGAACCAATCTTGACTCGCCATCGATACCTCCTCTTATGTTTTGTTGACTCGTTTGGATTATTGACTTACTCGTAGTTCTCTGGCCTATTCGGTTGGGATGAACACGGCAACCATGGCCGGGCGGAGCAGTCGCTCACCCAGAAGGTATCCGGGTTCAACCACGTCGGCGACCACGGTTTCGGTGACCTCGGCGTTTGGAGTTTGAACCAGAGCGTTGTGTTGCTCTGGATCAAACTTGTCACCCTTGGCACCGAACGACTTGAGTCCGAACTTGTCTCCGGCGTTACGAATCTTGGTTGCAACGGATGCGAGTGGCGAACCCTCGAGGTCACCGTGCGCCTCGGCCCGAGATAGGTCATCAAGTGCCGGGAGCAGTGCTCGCAGAACCTCAGCGACCGCATTGTTGCGGGCTAGGTCGCGGTCACGCTCGACGCGCGCCTTGTAGTTCACGAACTCGGCCTGCAGTCGTTGCAGATCGGCTAGCAGTTCGGCTTCCTTGCTGATCGGCCCGGTCTCTTCGACCAGGTCGGCCAGCTCGGCGTCGACCGCATCGGTTTCAGCCGGAGCTGAATCCAAGTTGTCGTCGCCGGCTGCGCCTTCCGGGTTGAGCTGTTCTTCGCTCATTACTTCTTCTCGTCCTCGTCGTCCACGACCTCGGCGTCAACGACGTCCTCGTTCGAATCGGCCGAAGCACCCTCGCCGCCAGCCTCGGCAGCTGACTCAGCCGATGCAGCCGAGTAGATTGCCTCGCCCAGCTTCTGCTGTGACTCGATCAGCTTGTCGAACGCGGTCTTGACAGCGTCAACATCGTCACCGGCGAGCGCCGACTTGAGCGCGTCGACATCTGCCTGGACATCGGTCTTGACGTCTTCCGGCAGCTTCTCGTCGTTCTCTTTGATGAGCTTCTCGGTCTGGTAGACCAGCTGCTCGGCATTGTTGCGAGTGTCCTGTTCTTCACGACGCTTCTTGTCTTCGGCGGCGTGCTCCTCTGCCTCGCGAACCATGCGCTCGATGTCTTCCTTGGCCAGGCTCGAACCACCGGTGATGGTGACCGAGGCTTCCTTGCCGGTGCCTTTGTCCTTGGCTGAAACGTGCACGATACCGTTGGCATCGATGTCGAAGGTGACCTCAATCTGAGGGATGCCTCGAGGCGCCGGTGCGATGCCCGAGAGCTCGAAGTTGCCGAGCGACTTGTTGTCGCGAGTGAACTCGCGCTCACCCTGGTAAACCTGGATGCTCACCGAAGGCTGGTTGTCATCAGCGGTGGTGAAGGTCTCACTGCGCTTGGTCGGAATCGCGGTGTTGCGCTCGATCAGCTTGGTCATGATGCCGCCCTTGGTCTCGATGCCGAGGCTGAGTGGAGTGACGTCGATGAGCAGCACGTCCTTGCGCTCACCCTTCAACACACCGGCCTGCAGCGAAGCGCCTACGGCAACAACCTCATCAGGGTTTACGCCCTTGTTTGGCTCCTTGCCTCCAGTCAGGCTTTTAACCAGTTCCGAAACCTGTGGCATACGAGTCGATCCGCCAACCAGCACCACGTGTGCGATGTCAGACACCTTGACGCCGGCCTCGGCAATCACGTCGTGGAATGGCTTCTTGGTGCGCTCGAGCAGGTCGGCGGTCATTGCCTCAAACTGTGCGCGAGTGATGGTCTCGTCGAGGTTGGCTGGGCCGTTCTCAGTGAGGCTCAGGTATGGCAGCTGAATGCTGGCCTGGGTCGACTGCGAGAGTTCCTTCTTGGCCTGTTCTGCAGCTTCCTTGAGACGCTGAAGCGCAATCTTGTCCTTTGACACGTCAACGCCGGTGGTCTCTTTGAACTTCTTGACCAGGTGCTCGACGATGCGGGCATCCCAGTCATCACCACCGAGGCGGTTGTCACCCGAGGTGGCGCGCACCTGGATGGTCGAGAAGTCGTCGTCCTTGCCGACTTCGAGAAGCGAAACGTCGAAGGTTCCACCACCGAGGTCGAAGACGAGGATTAGCTCATCCTCTTTGCCCTTGTCGAGACCGTAGGCGAGAGCCGCTGCGGTTGGCTCGTTGATGATGCGGAGCACGTTGAGGCCCGCGATCTCACCGGCGTCCTTGGTGGCCTGACGCTCAGCGTCGTTGAAGTAGGCCGGAACGGTGATAACCGCGTCGGTCACTGGCTCACCTAGGTAAGTCTCGGCGTCGCGCTTCAACTTAGCGAGGATGCGCGCTGAGATCTCCTGTGGGGTGTACTTCTTGCCGTCCACGTCGAAGGTCCAGTCGGTGCCCATGTGGCGCTTGACCGAAGCGATGGTGCGGTCGACGTTGGTTACGGCCTGACGCTTAGCGGTCTCGCCGACGAGAACTTCACCGTCCTTGGTGAAGGCGACGATGGATGGGGTGGTGCGAAAACCTTCGGCATTCGCGATAACGGTTGGTTCGCCACCCTCAAGAACGCTCACTGCGCTGTTGGTGGTGCCGAGGTCGATACCTACTGCACGTGCCATGTTTGTTTCTCCTTCTGCTCAACTTGAGCCTTGTTGACTCAAGTTTCACATGACCGATTTTTCTTGTCAAGCACTCTCAGCAAAATCTAAGTCTTATCGACTCAAGTTTGGTTTTTCAACGGAAAAACAACGATTCCGCTAACAATTCCTAGACCGCGCTTTGACGACCAGACCGCGCCGCTAGGTTGAAACCATGACCTCCGCAGAAATTACCAAGGCAAACAAGCGCGCGACTTTCGCATGGGCACTCTGGGACTGGGCCGAACAGCCTTACCCGACCATCATGCAAACCTTCGTGTTCCCGACTTACTTGGCGAGCGCAGTTGCAGCCGAGGGGAGCCACGTCGACGCTCAAATCGGTGTCGCAACCGCCATCGCCGGATTTTTGCTTGCCATCACCGCTCCGGTGGTCGGTCGTCGCAGTGATGAAACCGGCCGTCGCAAATTCTGGTTGGTCGTCAACACATATCTATTAGTTGCGATCATGGCCGTGAGCTTCTTTATCGAGCCGAAGCCGGAATTTCTGCTCGGCGGCCTCGTGCTCTACGCTCTCGGTTCGGTCATCCAGGAGTCGGCCTTTATCAACTACTACGCGATGCTCAAATCGGTAACCACCGAGAAAAACATCGGCAAGATTTCGGGATACGCGTGGGGCCTCGGCTATGTCGGCGGAATCCTGCTGCTGGTCGTCACGCTGTTCGGTTTTATCAAGCCGATTTTCGGTGAACCGCTGCCGGATGGCCTTGGCGTGCGACTGACCTTCGTCTTTGCCGCCGTTTGGACCGCGGTGTTCACCTTGCCGCTGGTGTTCCGCGTTCCAGAGATTGCCGCCAAGCCTGGTTATCAGAAGGAGTCGATCGCCCAGTCGTATCGCTCGCTGTGGAAGCAGCTCAGCACCCTGCGCCGACAGGCGCCTGAGACTTTCAAGTTCCTGATCTCATCCGCGATCTATCGTGACGGTCTTGCTGGCGTGTTCACCTTCGGAGCGGTGCTCGGCACCCTGGCCTTTGGATTCAGCCAGAGTCAGGTCATCATCTTCGGTATCGCGGCCAACATTTTTGCTGGTCTAGGCGCCGGCCTCGGCGGATGGCTAGATGACAAGTTGGGTTCACGAACCGTGATTCTCGGGTCGCTGATTGGTCTGATCATCGCCGGTACCGGACTGTTCATCGCCGCTCCAATGGGTCAGTCGGCTTACTGGATTTTCGGTTTGATTCTTTGCCTTTTCGTTGGCCCGGCACAGGCCTCGAGCCGAACCTTCGTCTCGCGCTTCACCCCTGCTGGTCGCGAGGGAGAGGTCTTCGGGCTTTACCAGACCACCGGTCGTGCCGTTTCGTTCCTGTCGGGAACCCTGTGGACGGTTTCAATCTCGGTGGCCCACACGGCATTCGGCGTGCAGGACGCAACCATCTGGGGCATTTGGGGCCTAATGCTGATTCTCGGCGTTGGCGCTTGGCTGCTTAGCCGCGTCCACCCTCGCCCTGCGGTAATCGACTCTGCTGACTAGTCGGCTAGGAAGTTTCGACACGACGTAGAATCGTCCTATGACAAAGCGAGCCAGACAGCAGGGTGAGCTAGAGGCAGCAATTCTTGATGTTCTCTGGTCGGCTGACGCCCCGATGACCTCATTACAAGTTCAGGATGCGCTCAACGTCGCGCAAGGTTCAGACCTCGCCCTAACTACGGTTTTGACAGTTTTGAGCCGCCTCATGGATAAAGGGCTGGTTTCACGCCAGCCCGGTGAGGGTCGCAGCAATCTATTCGCGGCTGCAACTAGTCGGGAACAGCACACCGCATCGGTAATGCTTGAACTTGTGGCCGGAGCGCAAAACCCGGCGCTCGCATTCAGTCACTTTGCAAGTGGGCTAAGCCCAGAGGTGCTGAAGCAGCTGCGCAAGTCACTCGGTGAGTAGACACCCGTCGTGAACCTTTCACCCCTTCTGATGCCGATTGCGGTCGAGTGGGTCATTCTGATCACAACGCTTGTGCCACTGGTTGGTCGTGGTGTTCGTGGTCGCGCAAATAAGCACCCAAATATCGCCATATTTACGCTGTTTTCCGCACTCGCCTCGGCGATCGCCGCTGCTTGCATCGCGCTGCTTATCGCCTGCCAATCGGTGTTCGCGCTCTGGCACGAGCTAAGCGATTCGCCAGCCAGTCACCGTTCAATCGAAAAGACACTGCTTGCGCTCGGTGCCAGCTTTGCTCCATGGATTCTGTTGGCAACTGCTGGAATAACCATCGCCCTGGTCAATCAGCGGCTTGAACCACACATCCGAACGGCACGAGCACTCGCGCCAAGGATCGAATCCATCTTGGCCAGTCGCGGCGCGTTCCACGGCATCGAATATCTGGCTGTTGAGAGCCCCGGGCACATCTCTTTCACCACGCGCATCCATGGCCGGAATGCAATAGTGCTGTCTACCCACACCCTCGCGACGCTAAATCAACACCAACTGGATGCGGTGCTGTGGCACGAGCTCGGGCACATTCGATTAGGTCACTATTGGTTGAAGCTCGCGGCAAAGACCCTGGCCGCGCTAACCCCGCGCATCGTCGCCTCGCGGGTACTTGTCGAGCGCCTCGACGAGCTGGCCGAGGTTGCGGCAGACAACTTTGCAGCCCGACGAGTGGGCCGCGCACTGCTGGCCGAGACCCGCTCGCTTTTCAGGGGTGCTCCCCGGGGCTAAACCTCGAGCGGTTCGTTTCCCACATCGGTGATGTGGAAGTTCATGAACGAGCGCGAGGCGGTTGGCCCGCGCTGACCCAGGTAGCGGCTTAGGTACTTGGCCGAACCATACGGGGTCTCGCAAGCCGACGACAGCTGGAAGAAGCACAGCTGACCAACCTTCATGCCAGGCCAAAGCTTAATCGGCAAATTTGAGACGTTGGCTAACTCGAGAGTCACGTGACCCTTAAAGCCTGGGTCAACAAATCCAGCCGTCGAGTGAGTGAGCAGACCTAAGCGCCCTAACGAGCTCTTGCCTTCGAGTCGAGCGGCGATGTTGTCGGGCAGGGTCACATATTCGTATGTGCTGCCCAGCACGAATTCGCCCGGGTGCAAAATAAACGCTTCATCAGCCGCTACCTCGACCAGCTGAGTCAGGTCAGCCTGCTCTTCACGAGGGTCGATGTAGGCGTACTTGTGGTTGTCAAAGAGCCTAAAGAAGCGGTCGAGACGCACATCCATCGATGAAGGCTGGAGCAGCTCCATGTCGAGAGGCTCGAGGCCAATGCGGCCTGCTTCAATTTCTGCGCGAATATCGCGATCTGACATCAACATGAGAAAACTTTAGCGGGTCAATACTTGCCGTCGACCAGCGTCGCATCCGTCACCAGTTGAAGGTGATGCGTGTTGTTGTAGTAACCCTTGAGCCCCTCGAGCCCAATCGCGAACTCGACATACATGCCAGGCTTCAGATCGTGACCGACCACGACCTTCTTGGTCACAATGCCGTTCGTCGCATAGTAAAAGCCGTATTCACCGCCACCGGCTAGACGGATTCGCCCCTGACCATTTTCATCAATACTCAGGATGCGCCCAGCGACGACGACGTCGCCCGGCACCTGCGGTGCTGGTTTAAGGGTGATTGCGTTGCCGACGATAACCCCACCGGCAAACAGCAAAACCATCAGGATTAGCGCCCAAAAGGTGTTGATTTGCTTGAAGCGAGATGGGTATAGCTCACGGTAACTCGACTTTGTTCTTGCCATTCCTCGACACTAATCGATGGTCAACGAAATCTTGATGCAGACTATTCGAGTGCAGACACTTGACCTTTTTCTAGAGTACGAAGACGCCCTTACAGCAAACTTGCAAGCGCATCCCGATGTCATCGGTTTGGTGTTTGTCGGTTCGGCCGCCGACCACTCGCGCTTTGACGAGTGGAGTGACCATGACTTCTTCGTGGTGACTAAAACGGGCACCGCTGAAGCCCTCCGCAAAGATCTGAGCTGGCTGCCGAACGCCGAAGAGATTGCCATTAGTCCACGCGAAACCGCACACGGGCTCAAGGTTGTCTATAGCGACGGTCATGTTCTTGAGTTCGCGGTCTTCGATGACGAAGAGCTCGAACTGGCGAGCGTCAACGCCAATCTCGTAACACTCGACAAGACCGGCGAAATCGCCAAGCGCATCCGTGCCATTGCCGACCGCACCAGCGACCAGGCAACCAAAGCTGTGACCGAATTCAACCCGGTTGCGAGGTATGAGCTTTTTCTATGCCAGTTGTTGATTGGTGTCGGACGAGCCCGACGCGGTGAGGCTCTTATCGGCGGCGAACATGTGCGCAGCTGGGCCGTCTCTGAATTACTCAGCCTAATTCGCCACTGGCAACACCCCGTTCGCGGCACCGAATCGAAGACCGACAACCTGAACCGCCATCGCCGATTTGAGTTGCAATACCCGACGCCCGCCGCTCGAATCATTGCCGCGCAAGAAAAATCGGTTGAGGTATGCGCCCGCGCACTGCTAGAAGTTGCCCTGGAGGTTGGCGGGGGTAATCTCGACGCAATCGCGCATCAGCAGGCCGAAATCGTTAAGGCTCGACTTGGTTGGAACTAGCCTCGACGGTTTCGGATTTCTTCTTCGGGAAGACGGGGAGGAAGAGAAGTGGCAGCGCCAGGCCGGCCAAAGCAACTGTCCACCAAGTGCCTTCAAAATCCTGACGGAAAAGAATGAAGGCTACCGTTAGCCAAACGAAAAGAACCGTCACGACCGTCAATGCAAACTTCCTCCATCTTGGCGACCAAGCCCCTGGAGTGAATTTCCTTCGTCGAATTGCCCGAACCACGAGCACAAAAACCCATGCCCACACATCTGGATAACCTCCGGCCAACATCAACACTCCTGTTGGGAGATGCCTCGGCAATGAAATAAGACTCACCCAACCGGCCCACTGCACCGAATCCGAGCGCCAAAAGTGGTAGTACTCGAGCGCTGTGATGGCCTGAATGCTTAGGTACGTAAAGATACGCTGCAGAACGATACTTCCCAGGCTAAGTTTCATCGCCGGCTTTACTCTTACCTCGTCCAACCGGAAGTAGTAAAAGCGGCAACGCTAACAACATCGTGTAAACGTGCGTCCAGAGATCGGGTTGCTCATACCGATAGGCCACAAAAGCTACAGTGTCCGCCATTAAGAAACCGGTAGCAATCAAAAGCCATAATCTACGCTTCTGACGCGACCAAGGTCTAACAGCGAATTCCCTACGCCGAACAAATCTCACGGCAATTACGAATAGCCACGCGATCATCGATGGGTAGCCAGCTAGTGAATACCACCAAACATATTGGAGAGCGGCGGGGGCGAAAAGTAAATACTCCCAACGCCATGCATCACCTACGCCGACAATTAGAACTGAGGTGCTTTCCAAAAGTGCAATCGCCTGGATGCTCAAATACAGGATTACCCGCTGCACGATTATGTTTCTCACGTCAGATAACCTCACGCACCTGGCTCTTGCCTCGTCCGACCGGCAGCAGCAAAAGCGGCAACGCAACCAACATCATGAAAACGTGCTTCCAAACATCAGGCTCGTCAAACCGATAGGTAACAAAAGCCACCGTATCTCCCACTAAAAAGACGGTCGCAAATATAAGCCACGAGAGGCGCTTGCGAGCAGACCATGGTTCCTCAGCGAATTCCCTTCGCCGAATAGCCCGCACTGCAATGACGTATACCCAAGCCCAGGCGTTAGGGAATGACTCGATTAGCAATATCCACACATTGGCCAGTTGAGCAGGGGCATACGCGAGAAATCTCCACTCCCAAATGCCATCGTTCTCATTCAAGACGAGCCACAGACCTTCAAGGATGGCGATTAGCTGAATACTCAAATACAGCAACACTCGCTGAACCCACACGTTATGCATGGCCGTTTCGAGCTGACTGATTGACCACAGAATAGTCTTTTTCAAATCCCCCCCCTTACGGCGTTTACTTTAGTGGGAAAGTGAAAGGCGCTCCTGCAACTTGCGCAGCCACTTAGGCGCCCACCAGTTCAGCTCGCCGAACAGGCGCATGAGGGCGGGCACTAGGAATGCGCGAATCAATGTTGCGTCTAGCAAGATCGCAAATGCGATACCCACACCCATCATCTTGATGATGGTGACTCCACTGGTGATGAAGCCGGCGAACGACAGTGCCAGAACCAGCGCGGCAGCAGTGATGATTCGACCCGAACGTTGAAGACCGACCGCGACCGATTCAGTCGTACCTCGACCGGCATCGTGCTGCTCTTTGATGCGGCTGATTAGGAACAGCTCGTAGTCCATCGAGAGACCAAAGGCGACCACGCCAATCAGAACCATTGTTGAAGCATCGATGGTTCCGGTCACCGTGAATTCGCCGAACAGCCATTTCAAGTGCCCACCCATAAACACCCAAGTGAGGAATCCGATGGTCGCGCTGAGCGAAGCAAAGTTGAGCAGAACCGCCTTGATCGGCAACAAAATCGAGCCCGTGAAAAGGAACAGTAGGAGCAACGTGGTGACCACAATCCACAGGGCAGCGGTCGGTAGGTTACGTTCGATTCCCTGCTGCGAATCGGTGTAGATGGCGGCCGAGCCGCCGACCAAAACCTCGAATCCCGAGTGTGGAATCGCTCGCACCAACTTGGTCAGTTCATAGCCTTGCGGCGAGCGCGGTTCGATGTTGTGGATGGCCTGAACTCTCTGGTATTCACCGGCGGCAAAGCTAGCGAACATCGGTGCATAACCATCATCGAGTTGGCCGTTCTGAGTGATGCCAAGTGTGCTCTGAACGCGCACCACGTGAGCGACCTTCGAAAGCGCATTGGTGTATGCGAGCAGCTCATCCCCCGTTGCTCCCGAAATCATGATTTCGACAGGAGAAGCCTCGCGGCCACTGAACCGTTCTCGGGCGATGTCATTCGCGACCACGACTCGATTGTCTTTGGGCAGAATGCGGTCATCGACTTGACCGAACTTGACGCCGCTGCCCAGCGCCACCAGACCGCCCAGAGCAAGGGCCGAAACCAACAGCACAGGAACCGGACGCTTCATGACAAAGCGGGCGATGGATGCCCACGGGCCCGAATCTTTGGGCGAGAGGTCGCCGCGCAACACCTTGAGTTTGTTGATGCTGTCGCCCATCAGGCGCATGGCCGCCGGCAAGGCAAGGATCGCACCGAGCACCGACAGTACGACCACGGCAAACCCTGCAACCGCAAAGGACCGAAGGAAATACTGCGGAAAGAACGCCATCGCCAGCAACACCAGAGCAACCGTTAGGCCCGAGAACACGACCGTTCGACCCGCCGTCAACACCGTAGTTTCAACGGCCTCGGCCACGAGTCGCCCGCGCTTGCGTTCTTCTCGATATCGATTGACCATCAGGAGTGAATAGTCGATACCGAGCCCGAGGCCCATACCGGTGATTAGGTTCATTGAAAAGACCGAGGTGTCGGTCACCTGTGTCGAAACCCAAACGAAGAAGAACGACCCCAGGATGGCGAGTCCGCCGACAATCAAAGGCAGTCCGGAGGCAACCACCGAGCCGAAAACAAAAATCAAAAGAATGACCGTGAGTGGAACCGCAATCGATTCCGCAGTCAGGATGTCCTTTTCGATTGAGTGGTTCAGTTCGCTGGTGACCGCGGCGAAGCCCGCGATGTACACCTTGGCGCCGTTGAAGTCGCCGGTGAACTTGTCTGCGATTTCGGCTGCTGTCTTAGCGTGAACGCGGGTGTCGTCGAGATTCACGAAGAAATAGACAGCCTTACCGTCATCGCTCTTGAGGCTGGTAGGTTGCCCGAGGCTGTAATAGCTGCTGACTTTTTCGACTCCCTCAACCTTGGCCAGGTCGGCTACCAGTTGGCTAGTCAAGAGTTTGTTTGAAGTGTCGTCCGCCGGTGATCCGAAGTCGACGATGCCCACCACGTCGGGCGATTTGGAGTCAAAACTGTCAGCCAAAATTGAGTTGACTTTGGCCGAATTCGAACCGGGGTCGTCATAGCCGCCGCCCTTGAGCCCGGCGAAGGCCTGAAACCCCCAGATGGTCGAAACCGCAATGAGCGCGATGTAACCGAGCAGGACTGTTTTGCTGTGCGATGTCACATACGCCGCAATTTTCTTCATTTCGGTTCGGTCGCTCTCTGTGAAAGACTGCAGTTATGAATAAACGTGCTTGGTTCTTCTTTATTCTCTCAGTCATTGGTTTGGTCACCGCCTGGTGGTTCAACACGCTGGGCATCATTCAAGGCGCCAATTTTCTGGATGCCTGGTTCGCCGCACCGGCCGACTGGGTGGTCAGCGCCGACCTCTTGATCAGCGCTTCGGCAGCAATCGCTTTCATGATCTGGGACTCAAAGCGAATCGGCTTCAAGCGAGTGTGGGTTCTGATCTTGCTCGGGTTCGTCAGCGCGGTCGCATTCGTGTTCCCGCTTTATCTTGCGCTTCGCGAACGTCACCTAGCCAAGTCGGCTGACCTCCCGCTGCAGAGCAAGGGCAAACTCGAGGCCTTCTCGGTTGCGGGACGCGACTATCTGGCTTGGGTGCCAAACAACGTCAATGCCCACACCCCGGTGCTTATTGCCCACGATGCCCAGAACTACCTACTTGCTCGTGATAAAACTTGGAACGGCCTCAACTGGGGCGTTGAAGAGGCGATTGCCGAAGGTCGCATCATGACCGACTCGAAGGGAAACCTGCCCCTGATTGTTTCGGTTCACCTGCACGATGTGGCTTACCGAATGAACGAGTTGGCACCTCAAGAATTCATGGCGGCTCACCCAGAG
This sequence comes from Actinomycetales bacterium, assembly GCA_028868975.1. Classification (GTDB taxonomy): domain Bacteria; phylum Actinomycetota; class Actinomycetes; order Actinomycetales; family Microbacteriaceae; genus Rhodoluna. Next base: position 11,451 of record JAGWTM010000011.1, on the reverse strand, counting down.
GCGTGGAACAATCTGACCCCAGATCTGATGCCGCCGAGCAAGGATTTGCGCGGCAACGCATACATCGATGATGTGGTCCAGAATCTGCTGCCAGAGCTGGTCCACCGCTACGGCATCGAACTCTCGCAGGAGCGCACGGCGATTTCAGGTGCGAGCATGGGTGGCCTTGCTTCGCTCTACGCCATCACTCGCCACCCAGAGGTCTTCTCGGCAGCTCTCGCCTACTCAACCCACTGGCCGATTGGCGGCAACGAGCTGGTCGACTATTTCACCAACCGGCTACCGCGTGACGGCAAGCACATCGTTTGGTCAGACCGTGGTGACCTCGATTTGGATGCGTCCTACACCCCATTCCACGAGCGTTTCGTGATCGGCATGGCCGCTTCGGGTTGGCAGCGCGATCGAGACTTCATCGCCGCCGTCCAATACGGCACGGGACACCGTGAGGACTACTGGGCTCGACGCGTCGAAGTGCCAATCAACTGGTGGTTGAGCCGAATCTAAAACAGCTTCGACGTGATTTGCTTGTGCTCACTCATAAAACGAATCACATCGGGGTCGACCTGCACATCACGCAGTTGAATCGCGCGGGTTAGATACAGCCCTTCGAGCGAACGGATGCGGCTGAGCGCAACATAGGTCTGACCTGGAGCGAAGGCGCCGGAGCCCATGTCGATTTGAGCTTCGTCGTAGGTCTGCCCCTGTGACTTGTGGACGGTAACCGCCCAAGCTAGGCGCAGCGGGATTTGCTGATATTCGGCGAGCACGTTGGGCACGACAACGTCACGCCACTTTTGGGTGTTCTCGTCGAATTCCTGCTCGGTTTCGTAGCGCACTTTCTCCCAGGTGGAAACACCCACCTCGAAGGTGTCGTCTTCGACGCGCACGGTCACACCACCGCGACTTGGAAGCGCGATGACGTGACCCAATGTGCCATTCACCCAACGACGGATGCGCGTGCCGTTCGAATCTTTCAGGTTGCCGTCATCGTTCTTGATGAACATCACCTGAGCGCCAACCTTCAGATTCAGTTCGGGGTCGGCCGGCAGCGCGCGACCGAAGGAGGTCTGGTCGCCTGAGGCAAATTTGCCGTGGAATTTCTTCAGCTCGCTATCCAACTGGGCGAGGCGACTCGAGTTCACGTTGTCAACGATTCGATTGTTGGTCGCTAAACGAATGACGTCAGAGTGCGGTGGCCATCGATTTCCGGCTCGATTGAGTTCGTCGAGCATGTCCTGGGTGCACGAACCATCTCGAATGGCATTCAGGATGCTCTTGAAATCCTCATCGCTCTGCCTAAAAATCTGGCTCAGCTCGTAGCGTTCGAGCTCGGCCTCACGCCAAACGGATGCGTCAAAGAACCAGGGGCTTCGATAGCCGTCGCCGCTATCGCCGGAGTAAAAATAGCCACGCTCGGCATCGGTCACAACCGGGGCTAGCTGATACGGGTCGCCGAACATCACAACCTGAGCGCCACCGAACGGCACCCGACGCTTGCCTCGCGCAATTCCCATTGCGCGGCTGATCGCATCCATCAGGTCAGCGCTGACCATGGAAACCTCATCGATCACCAAAACGTCGATCGCGTTGAGCACCTCGCGAGTGCGGCGACCGAGGTGTTTGCCGAGATCGACTTCGCCGAGCAACCCCAGCGGAAAAGTGAACAGCGAATGGATTGTTGTTCCGCCAACGTTCAACGCGGCAACTCCGGTTGGCGCGCAGACGGCAACCGACTTGTGGGTGTTCTCGATGAAGTAGGACAGCAGTGTCGACTTGCCGGTGCCAGCACGGCCGGTCACGAAAATGTGATTCTGCGTCGACTCGATGTAGTCAAAGAGGTGCTGTTGTTCTTCTGAAAGTTGGACCGGGGCGAGGCTCATCGAGTACCTCGCTCATCGCGCGCAGCCAATTTTGCGAGCATCTCGTTGTATGCGTCGATGTCGGCTCCGCCAGTTCTGTCGCTTGCGCGATCGAGTCGCTTGGCATCCTTCGCATCACTGCGAGCCCACTGCACGGCAACCATGATGGTCAAGAAGGCGGTCGGAATCTCGCCGATGCCCCAGGCAATCGCCCCGCCGGTCTGCTGATCGGCCAGCGGCGGCTCACCCCAGGTGCGACCCATCGCGCCATACCAGTCAGCGAGCAGGAGGCCATGAGCCGACATGAGGCTCAAACCAAAGAATGCGTGGAAGGCCATGGTGGCGATTAGCAGCAGTAGGCGAACCGCGAATGGTAGGCGAACCGGACCAGGGTCGATTCCGATCAACGCCTGGGCAAATAGGTAGCCGGTGATCACGAAGTGCACGATCATCCACTCGTGACCTAGGTGGTCTCGGGTCGACCATGCAAATAGTGGTGTGTAGTAGAAAGTGACCAGCGAGCTAGCGAACAGCACGGCAGCCACAATCGGGTTGGCAACGAATTGCGCATACTTGGTGTGCACCGCCCAAAGGACCCATTCGCGCAATCCGCGGCTGTCATCGTGACGTTTCTCGGCCGCTCGCGAAATCAACGTCACCGGTGCGCCAGGCACCAACAGCACGGGCACGACCATGGCCAAAATCATATGGCCAATCATGTGCGCGCTAAACAGGTATTCCTGGTACGCGTTGATTGGGCCGGAGGTCACCCAAATCAGGGTGAGCATGCCGAGAATCCAGGACACGGTCCGACCCAGGGGCCACTTATCACCGCGCTTTGCCAGGCGTCGAACACCAAACAGGTAGGCGCCGATCGCGAAAACGCCGATCACAAGCCAAACCAGGTCGATCTTGTATGCGGTTAGCCACCGCAGCGCCGTGAGTTCCGGTGGCAGCGGGTCGCCGGTGAGCAGCTGAGCTGGAGTGGGTGCGATGACGGTCTGCTCAACCGGCGGGGCCGTGCGTGCCAGTGCGGCTGCGACTCCGGCGGTTGCGCCCATCACAACTAGTTCGCTGATGGCCAGACGCGTGCGCATCCCTGTGCCAGTGTGCTCAATCGCTCGGATCACACGCAAGCGATAGAGCGCTCCGAAACTGCCGAGAATGACCAGGCCGGCCGATTTGAGCAGAATCAAAATTCCGTAGCTGCTCGCGAGATTAGACCAGCTGCCCACTCGAATCCAGGCGGCCGATGCTCCTGAAATAGCCACTAAACCAAAGGCGACCAGCGCGAGGGTCGAATAGCGACGCAGTAGCAACACCGTGTTCGTCGAGTTGCTGATTAGCAGGGTTGCCACCAGACCTCCGACCCACAGCGAAACACCGACCAGGTGCATTCCCATCGAGTTGACGGCCATGCCGTGGTTAGCCGTGCCGGCGGCGTGGCCGGTTAGCGCCAGGGGCACTAGGCCGGCTAGAGCGAGCGCTACGAGACCAGCAACCCAACTGAGCTTTCGCACCGCAAGTGAGCACACCGTTAGCAGAGCACCGGCGGCCAGATTCATGCCGAGGTATTGCCCCAGTTGAATCTCAGTGGTGAACAGCCAAAGATTTGACCCAAAGGTGTTGTCGAGGCTGAGCCCAGAGCCCGAGACGCTCGCGAACGTGAAGATGAGGTTCAGAAATCCGAACAGGGTCCATGCGGCGGCCGCGATCGCCGCAATGTTCAGGGCCCGCTCCAATTCAGGCGAACCATCTGGCAGGGCGAATGCCGCCAAGACCAACGAACCGATAGCGGTTGCCAGGCTTAGATTGAAAAGTCCTTTGATAATCGGGATGCCCCAGCGCACCGCCGGCCCTGGGTCGGCGAGCACGTTCGGGTCGGCCGCATGCCCAATGAGCAGACCGAGGACCGTGCCAATGATTGCCGCGACAGCGAGCGCGACGATGGTCGCGACTGAAAGTTTGCGGATTTTTGGCACCGGTTAAGCCTAGGCACTCAGAGCCGGTTAAAGCGAAAGAGCGCCGACCTTAGGTCGACGCCCTTTCGGGAAAGTAAGAAGACTTACTTGACTGCAGCCTTTAGCTTTGAACCTGCTGAAACCTTGACGGTGTTAGCAGCTGCGATCTGGATGGTTGCGCCGGTCTGTGGGTTGCGGCCGGTGCGTGCTGCACGGTGACCCTTCTCAACTGACAGCCAACCTGGGATGGTAACCTTGCCACCCTTGGCAACGGTCGATGCGATGGTCTCGAACAGAGCGTCAACAACGCGGTTGACTGCAGCCTGTGACTCACCGGTTGAAGCAGCAACTGCTGCTACGAGCTCACTCTTGTTTAGTGACGACATAAGGTCCTCCTGGACGTTTAGACGGTGTGACGTGGTGTCGTCTACAAACTACATTGAATTACAACTATGTAGTTCTATTCTTACGGCGTGTTGCGTAACGGTTCTTCCCTTATTTTTCGCGGGTTTTAGCCCCGTTCCAACTATTTTTCGTCTTTGTACGCGTCCGACCATTGATCGATATTCGGCTAACCGCACTCATTTTTCGTTTAAATGGAAAACCCCGCCACATGGGCGGGGTTTCCTGAAGTTTTGCTTACCAGCTTGACTTGGTGATGCCTGGCAGTTCGCCACGGTGTGCCATGTCACGGAAGCGAACACGTGAGACACCGAACTTCGAGAGCACACCGCGTGGGCGGCCGTCGATGGCGTCGCGTGAGCGAACGCGTACCGGTGAGGCGTTGCGTGGAAGCTTCTGCAGGCCGAGGCGTGCGGCTTCGCGCTGCTCGTCGGTGCTGTTTGGGTCTACGAGAGCCTTCTTTAGCTCAAGACGCTTTGCTGCGTAACGCTCAACGACAACCTTGCGCTGCTCGTTGCGTGCGATCTTGCTCTTCTTAGCCATTCTTAGCGCTCCTCGCGGAATTCGACGTGCTGACGGACGACTGGGTCGTACTTCTTCAGAACGAGACGGTCTGGGTCGTTGCGGCGGTTCTTCTTGGTTACGTAGGTGAAACCAGTGCCGGCAGTCGACTTCAGCTTGATGATTGGACGGATGTCCTTGTCCTTCTTAGCCATTTAGCTGCGCTCCTTAGATCTTCTCGCCACGAGCAAGAAGCTCGGCAACAACAGCCTCGATGCCGCGGGCGTCAATAACCTTGATGCCGCGAGCCGAGAGGGTCAGGGTAACGTTGCGCTTCAGCGAAGGGACAAAGTAAGTCTTCTTCTGAATGTTCGGGTTGAAGCGACGCTTGGTCTTGTTCTGGGCGTGCGAGACGTGGTGGCCAAACTGTGGGCCGGTCTCAGTCACCTGGCAATAGGCTGCCATTTCTTCTCCTTTAGAAGGCAAGCCAGAACGACCGGTCCTTTTTGAACCTTGGTCAATGGCTTGATCAAAACGTGGTTGCTAACTGTCACAGGACAGGCAACTGCTCAAGTTTAGGCGAGTGCGCCTGTGTTGTGCAAGTCCCGATGGCAAAAAATCAAGACTGACACGCCGAACAGATGCCAAAAATGTCGATGGTATGCGTTGGTGCGGTGAAACCGTGGGCCTTCGCGACCTCATCCGCCCATTTTTCAACGCGATCTGCTTCGATTTCGACGGTTTTGCCGCAGACCCGGCAAATCAGGTGATGGTGGTGATCAGTTCCGCAGGCGCGGTAGAGCAGTTCGCCGCCGTTACCCTGCAGAGAGTCGGCCTCACGGGCCTCGGCCAAGTCAGCTAACGCACGGTAAACCGTTGCGAGTCCGATGGTTGAACCGTGATTGCGCAGCACCAGGTGCAGCTGCTGGGCGCTTACAAAACCGGTGGCCTCGGCGAGCGCGTGACGCACGGCGTCCTTTTGCCAGGTGTTTCGCTTGGCGGCTTTTGGCTCAATCATGCGCGGTGACTATTTTTCGGGTTTGACTTCGTAATCGACTTCGTGGTCGTGGTGTTCGATGGCGTGTTCTTTATCGAACTTTTCGTGGAGTTTGGGCAGGATGACTTTTTTCCAGAGGGTGCCGTAGAGCAGCCAGACGAGAATTACGTCCTGAATGATGGTCCAGCCGAGTTCGGCGAGGATGTGCGCCGGGTCGCTGAAGATGGTCCAGACTTCCTGCCAGAAAGGCAAGCCCGAGTGATCTGCGTGTTCCATGCCAAGAGGCTAACCGCTATTGATAATCATTGTCAATAGCGGGCGAGGGTGGGTCGAAGGGTCTGCCCAAGGTCTGGGTCGAAGAGTTCGCCCCAAGCTCTGGTGACAGGGTCGCCGCAGGGTTAGCTAGTCGAGCAGCAGTGCAGGCTCTTCGATGACCGAAGCCACATCCTGCACGAATCGCGACGCGACGTCGCCGTCAACCACACGGTGATCGAAGGTTGCGCCGATGGTCGTAATCTGTCGCACCACGATTTCGTTGTTAACCACCCACGGCTTTGGTCGAATCGAACCGAGGGCGACGATGCCGACCTCACCCGGGTTGAGAATTGGGGTTCCGGTGTCAACACCGAACACGCCAATGTTGGTGAGCGTGATGGTTCCGTTCGACATGTCGGCGGGTTGCGTCTTGCCCTCGCGAGCGGTGCCCGCCAGCTGCTCAATGGCCTTGGCCAACTCGAGCATCGAAAGCTTGTCGGCGTCCTTGATATTCGGAACAATCAGACCGCGCGGAGTCGCGGCGGCGATACCGAAGTTCACATAGTTGTGGACGATGATCTCCTCATCGGTCCAAGTCGAGTTAACCGTTGGGTTGCGGCGCACCGCCCACATCATGGCCTTGGCCATAATCAGCAAAGGCGTTACCTTGACACCCGCAAAGTCGGTCGAGGCCTTCAGGCGCTTGACGTATTCCATGGTGCGAGTCGCATCCACATCAACAAAGATGCTCACGTGCGGCGCGGTGAATGCCGACTGAACCATTGCGGCCGCGGTTGCCTTGCGCACACCCTTAACTGGGATGCGCTCCTCGCGCTCGCTCGGTGCTGCTGGCGTGCTCAGGTTGCGGAAGACCGAGGCCTGGCTCGAGTGGTTGAGGACGTCTTCGCGGGTTACCTCACCCGCGGTGCCGGTTGCGGTCACCTTGGTTAGATCGACACCGAGGTCTCGCGCCAACTTGCGAACCGGCGGTTTAGCAATAACCGACTCTTCGGCAATCAGGGCTGCGGTGTTGAGCAAGCCGGTGGCCGGGTTAGCCACCACCGGAAGAGCTGCCGCGGCAGCGGTCGAAGCTGAAAGCGCTGCGGCCGGAACGTGCCGGCGGCGGCGTGACTCGCCAGCGGCGTCATTGACTCCGTAGCCAACCAGGTTTGGGTTCTTCGCTGGGAACGGTTTTGAGCCCTCTTGCGCAGCAACCGAATTTGCAGCGGCCTCGGCGACAGCCTCGTGCGCACTCGCGGCAGCGGCAGCGGCGGCCGGGTCAATAACCGGGATGGCCGCGGTCGCAACCGCTCCGGTCGCTCCATCGGCGACCTTGCAGGCGATGATTGGCTTACCAACCTCGACGGTTTCGCCTTCGGCAGCGAGCAACTCGGCCACCACACCGGCGAACGGGCAAGGCAGTTCGACCAGAGACTTAGCGGTCTCAATTTCAACGATGATTTGGTTCACCGAGACCTGGTCACCGACGGCAACCTTCCAAGACACGATTTCGGCCTCGGTTAGGCCTTCACCAACGTCAGGGAGGTTGAAGTATGCGAGCTGAGTCATGAGGCTTGCACCTTTCGCTTAGTAGGCGAGCGCCCGGTCGACGGCTTCGAGAATTCGGTCGGCGTCTGGCAAGAAAATCTCTTCCAGTTTTGCCGCTGGGTATGGAACATCGAAGCCGCCCACACGCAAGACAGGTGATTCGAGGTGATAGAAAGCGAGTTCGTGCACGCGGGCGGCCACCTCACTCGAAACCGAGACAAAATTGCTGGCTTCGGCAGCGACGACGAGGCGTCCGGTCTTTTTGACCGAATTGACGATGGTCGTGAAGTCGATTGGGCTCATCGAACGCAGGTCGATCACCTCGAGGCTTCGGCCCTCCTCGGCCGCGATGTCGGCAGCCTGAATCGCCGTTGCCACCATCGGACCATAGGTTGCAATCGTGACATCCGAGCCTTCGCGCAGCACGCGAGCGGTGTGCATTCCTGCCGGTGGCTCGTCCAAGTTGACCGGGCCTTTTTGCCAGTAGCGACGCTTCGGTTCAAAGAACATGACCGGGTCGGTCGACGCGATAGCCTGCTGGATCATCCAGTACGCGTCATTCGGATTCGACGGGCTAATCACTCGCAGACCGGCGGTGTGAGCAAAGTACGCCTCAGGGCTTTCACTGTGGTGCTCAACCGCTCCGATGCCGCCACCGTAAGGTACGCGGATGACCACTGGCATGTTGATCGTTCCCTCGCTGCGATTCTGCATCTTGGCGAGCTGAGTAGTGATCTGGTTGAACGCCGGAAAAATGAAGCCGTCGAACTGAATTTCGACTACGGGGCGGTAGCCGCGCATCGCCAAACCGATGGCCGTGCCGACAATGCCCGCCTCGGCAATTGGCGTGTTGAAAACACGCTGCTGACCGAACTCCTTGTGAAGGCCCTCGGTCACACGGAATACGCCACCGAGCTCGGCAATGTCTTCACCGAACATGACGATTTTGTCGTTTTCAGACATGGCCTTGCGCAGACCCGCGTTGATCGCCTTGGCGATCGACATTTCAACGAAGTTCGCCATTAGTGCACGCTCCCGATGTTCGGAATCTGACTCGGGTCGGCAACTGCGAGGTGAGACTGGTCACCAAACGATGCCTCGTACGCCTCTAGCCAGGCCAGCTGTTCTTCGATGAGGGGGTGCTGCTCGCTATATACGTAGTTGAACATGTTCTGTGCCGGCGGGTTCTTCAGCGCAAAGGTAGCCGAGCGGATCTCCTCGCTGAGCTTCTCGCCGGCGGCCTCGACCTCATCGAAGAAGTCTTGACCAATGCCCTGGCGACGCAGGAACTTTTCGAGACGAACCAGCGGGTCGCGAGCCTTCCAGTACTCAACCTCTTCCGAATCACGGTACTTGGTTGGGTCATCGCTCGAGGTGTGGGCGCCGATGCGATAGGTGAGAGCTTCAATCAGGAATGGACCGTTGCCGGCGCGAGCCTCATCCATGTGCTTTTTGGTGACCGCGTAGCAGGCCAGGACGTCATTGCCGTCGACGCGAATGCCTGGCACACCGAAGCCGGTTCCGCGCTGGAATAGCGGAACGCGCGTCTGGGTGTGAGTTGGCGATGAAATGGCCCACTGATTGTTCTGCACGAAGTAGACCAGCGGCACCTGATTGTTGGCGGCGAAGATAAACGACTCGCTGACCTCACCTTCGGCGGTGGCGCCGTCGCCCACGTAGGTGATGACGGCCTGGTCTTCGGCCGGGTTGCCCGTGCCAACTTTGCCGTCGAACTTGACACCCATGGCATAGCCGGTGGCGTGCAGGGTTTGAGTGCCGAGCACAATCGCGTAGAGGTGAAAGCGTGTTTCGTCGGCATTCCAACCGCCGTGATTCACGCCACGGAGCATTTTCAGAATCGACATCAGGTCGATGCCGTGTGTGATTGCTACGCCGTGTTCGCGGTAGCTAGGAAAGATGTGGTCGTTGTGGCCCACGGCATAGCCGGAACCGATTTGAGCTGCCTCCTGGCCAATTGCCGGAATCCAAAGACCGAGCTGACCCTGACGCTGAAGCGCGTTCGCCTCAAAATCGAAGCGGCGGATGCGAGCCATGTCGCGGTAGAAACGCAGAAAATCGGCTTCGCTCAGTTCTTGGACGAGCTTGGCGTACTCCGCATATTGCGGGGCAACGCTGTATTCGCCTTCGGGCGAGAGCAGTTGCACCATCGGCACGCTTGAATCATGAGCAGTCACGACAACCAATTTACCTGCAACATGTCACAATCGATTCATGATTCGTCTTCTGATCAGCACCGCGATTAATGCGGTCGGCCTCTGGGTTGCCGCATCCATCGTGCCGGGCATCCACTTTGTCTCATACTTCGGAACCGAAACCTGGCAGGTCATGCTGTCATACCTACTGGTTGGTGCGATTTTTGGTGTGGTTAGCGCCACCATCACTCCGGTCATCAAGGTGCTGGCTTTTCCGATCTATCTGCTGACCTTCGGCTTGATTTCATTCGTTGTGAATGGCGCAATCTTGCTGTTTGTTGCCTGGCTTTCAGGGCTGTTCGGCCGCGACACCGTGACCATTGATGGTTTCACCTCAACGGGCTTGAGCATTGAAACCCTCGGCTGGGCCATGCTCGGAGCCATCGTGATCAGCATCGCCTCAATGATTTCGAGCTGGGTGCTCCGACTCATTCGCATCTTCTAGATTCGCTGGGCGGTGAACCACTCGACCCTTCCTGGTTCATGGCCGGCAAATCCTTTGAAGTAATCGAGCACCGATTTCAGTCTGACCGAGCGGTTGGCATCGACCTCGCTTGCCAATTTGAGGTAACCCTTCAGATCATGCACCGCGATCGGTGACTCGCCCCGCGCCAGAGGGTAGCTTTCTTTCACCGTGACCCAGTTTTCGCGTTGCGGATTCGGCTCGCTGTCGAGCGTTGGGACCGGATCATTTGTGTGCTCGAGCGCTAGAACCCGGGTGTCAGACGCAACTTCGGCGAGCGCTATCGGCGAACCAAAAGTCACGATTCCAGACACCTTGAACTCATGCCGAGTCGATGCGATGTTTGCGGCGACGATTCCCCCCTGCGAGTGCCCGACCAGGATGACCTCATCGCCACGCCCAACCTTCGCGGAACGAAGGGCTGCGAGCACCGCCCGTTCGCTCGCCGCCCGTTCGCGCGCGGTCAAACTGCTCGCGGTTGAGTCACCAGCCTTTGAGTGACCATCCGCCTGACTCTGACTGGCCATCGCGTGCACATTTGAGGTGAGATCGAGCGGATTCGACCCTGCCACCGGCGACCAGCGCTTCGTGCCGGGAATATAGACGATTACATGGTTGCCAAACCGTTCTATCCGAAACTCTGCCTGGTGCCCGAGGTCTCCATCGGTTGAGGTTCGCTTTAGCCGCTCTGCCAGTTCGGCCACCGAGGATGGCGCGCTTATTCCACCGGCGAAGCCGGTTCGCGATATCGCAATAGCGGACTCCTTCAGCAGCCCGATTGAACCAGCCGAGATTGCTAACCCGGTCGCCAAACGCGGTACGTCCAGTTGGCCAAAGCGATGTATGCGCTGGGCGATGGCGCTCTCAGCGCCGAAGTAGCGTTCCGCGGCATGAAGGCAAGCCGTCTCGATAGCCTCGAAGCGATGCATGAACGCCGGTAATTCAAGAGCGAGTTGCAGCTGCGCAAGCAGGTCGGGGCCAAGGGAGGCGCCTTCGCTTATGAGCGTGTGCTTTGAAAGCGCGAGCTGATGCCTGACGCGGTCGATCTCGGCACGCGAAGCTCTAACGGTACCTCCGCCAAAAACTTTTATGTCTTCATGGAAAGAATTTGCCATCGGCACGGTCTGAACGTTTTGACTAGTGGTGCCCATCAGCCCAGTGATTGCCGAGACGGAGCTGCAGCGCTCGCAAATCATGCAGCAAACGCTCAATTGAAATAGCGCAGGCTTGAGCGGCGGGGCCAGACCACCAT
>JAGWTM010000060.1 GCA_028868975.1 Actinomycetales bacterium | reverse complement strand
CACGAAAGGGGCATCCTGCTGGATTTTTTGCGGATTTAGATAAAAATGACTGGAAATTCTCCATAGAATAATCACTAAGAACGTAGGAATTTCTTAGTTTGAGGGAATCATGCAGAAAAAAGCCCGAATTCTGATCGACCAAGCGCACCAGCAGGCTTGGGCCGTAAAGCCGGAGGTGGCCGCCTCGTTGAATGCGGCTAATCCAGCCGATGCCAGCTACGCCAAGATGGCCGCAGCAGCCGAGGCCGCAGATTTTGAGGTGAACCTGCACGAGTCAGGTCTGTTCGATGCCGGCAGCCTGAGTGGCGCTGACGTGCTTGTAATTCCGCATGCATCTTCACCCGAGTGGGAGCAAACCATTGGCGTGGGTTCGGCGCGATTCTCATCAGCCGAACTCGATGCCATCGAAGCATTCGTGACCGGGGGCGGATCGCTCCTTTTGCTAGCTGAAACTGAGCAGCCGAAGTACGGCAATAACTTTGCCGAACTTGCCGCCAGGTTCGGCGTGACGATCGAGAACGCGACCGTGCAAGACCCTGAAAACTGTCACAACGAGGTGCCGACCTGGGTCAAGCCAGCTTTTGCCCGCCTAACCGAATCGGATTTCGCGTACAAGGTTGACTCGGTCGTGCTCTACCGTGCCGGAGCTCTCTCTGTTGCTCCCGAGCTCACGGCAGAGGTCTTCCTGCGGTCAAGTGAACATGCGCTGCCAGCTGAAGCGGCACTCGGAGTCGCCGTCAAGCACGGAGCGGGACGCGTTGTAGTCCTATCAGACTCAGACATTTTTGGTGACGACTCAATCGACGACTGTGAAAACCAGCAGCTTTGGTTGAACATCGCGGGATGGCTGGCCAATGCCAAGCCTGCTGCCCTAGCCGGAAAATCGCGCGAGGCAACTTGGGCGTTCAGCGACGCTCGTTGGCAAAAACTTGCCGCAGCAATCGAGGCTCTGCGTCCGATGCAGGCGAAGGATGGCTCGATCGCTTCCGCGGACCACGACCACGCCACCGCGAGTTCATTGCTCGATGAGGTGCTCACCTCAATCGACGCGCTCGCACCAGAGTTTCCACACCAAAGCGCATACTTCGACGCGGTAAAAATCGATTTGAACAACTGGCGAAGTGGCGGCTTTGGGGTGCCCGACTTCTATGACTCGCTCGAACTGTTCCGGCCAGATAAAGAGCGCCGCAACAATGTGCAGCACCTTGCGGTTTTCTCGATGTACACGCAGAACGGCAACCCGAACCGCAACCTCGAAGCGGTAATCACAAACACCTTCTGGCCAGACTGGCTCGCCGACAAAGAGAAGAAGTACAACAACCCAGCTTTTATCCCAATCGAGTTTGTCGCATTCACCGCTGGTTACGACACCAACTCCGCGGTGTTCTTCCCTGAGACCGTGGCTACTCGCTCGGTCGCAACCTATTACTGGGGTGGAATCTTCTGCGACCGTGAAGCCGCGCGCTTCCGTCGTGTGAGCAGCGCAGCGAAGGAGCTGCTCTACTTGCCGCTACCTGCCGATGCCGAACGTTTGGTCTGTGACCAGCAGCTTGCCCAAGAGACCTTCGTGCTGTGGGATCTCATCCACGACCGCACTCACTCGCGCGGTGACCTGCCGTTCGACCCGTTCATGATCAAGCAGCGCATGCCGTTTTGGATGTACGCGCTTGAGGAGCTTCGGTGTGATCTTTCCACGTTCCGTGAGACCCTGGTACTCGAGGCCGACGGAGACCCGCGAGCCAAATACATGCGGTATGCGATTTTGTTCGACCGCCTGTTCCGATTCCCAATTACCGGGGGACGCGTTCGCAACTATGACGGCCTCGGAGGCCAGATTATTTTTGCCCACCTTCACAAAACCGGCGCACTGCACTGGACCGATAATCGCCTCGCTTTTGACTGGGATGCGGTCACGCGCGAAGTCGTTGTGCTGTGCGAGCAGGTTGAACGGCTCTACCACGAGGGCATCAACCGCTCTCGTTTGGCGCAGTGGATCTCGGCCTACGAGTTCGTTTCGGGGCTCGTTCAACCGCATCCCGCTTCGACCTGGGCAAAGGGTGTTGAGCACCTGCCGACCGATGGCGAGTTGAAGGGTCTTGTGAATCTGGTTCTGGACGATGAATTCCCGCTGAATGTCTTCTTTGAAACTCTGAATCGCAAGCTCAGCGGAGTCATCGAATCGACTCGAGGCATCACCGCCTAATCGCGGTGGCATACTTTCGACATGGAATCACTAGATCGACGCATCATCGAGGCTCTCGCGGTTGACTCGAGTGCTCCGCTCACAGATCTGTCGGAGCGACTCGGTGTGCCGAGTTCGACCCTGCACCAGCGCATCAAAAAACTCGAAGCGCGCGGAGTGATTCGGGGCTACCGCGCGGTCATTGACCAGCGCGAAGTTGGCCTCGCTTTGCACGCGCTGATCTCACTGACGCCGATCGACCCTGCTCGACCCGATGACATCGCCGAAAAACTTGCCCAGCTCGAGGAAGTCGAGAGCTGTTGGTCGGTCGCTGGCGTTGAGTCTTACATCGTCAAGGTCGCGGTTTCGGAACCAACCGAGCTAGAAGAACTGCTGGGTCGAATTCGCCTCGCTGCAAACGTTTCAACCCGAACCACGATCATCCTTTCGACCCCGTTTGAGGGTCGCCAGGCGCTGATTCCAGAGGAGAACTGATGACAACCAACAAGCGCGGATTCGCGAGCGACAACTATGCCGGGGTGCATCCTGCCGTCATGACCGCGATGGCCGAGGTCAATCACGGGCACGAGGTCGCATACGGCGAAGATTCGGTAACCGCCAAATTCGATGCACTGGTGCAGGAACTGTTCGGCCCCAACGCAGTCGGATTCCCGGTATTCAACGGCACCGGAGCAAACGTTGTCGCGCTTCAAGCCGCCACCAAGCGCTGGGAGGCCGTCATCTGCGCATCGAGCGCACACATTCACGTCGACGAGGGTGGCGCGCCCGAAAAGATGGCCGGGCTCAAACTTTGGACCGTTCCCACCAGCACCGGCAAACTGACCGCCGAACAGGTCGAGAGCCAAATCTTTGACATGGGAGTCGTACATCGTGCGCAACCGGGCGTGGTCAGCATCACGCAAACCACCGAGATGGGCACGCTCTATCAATTGGATGAGATTCGCGCGATTGCCGATGTCGCTCACCGGCACGGCCTCCTGCTGCACCTCGACGGAGCTCGCATCTCAAATGCCGCAGCAGCCCTCGGCATGACTTTCAAGCAGTTCACCACCGATGCCGGTGTCGACCTCGTTTCGCTCGGTGGCACAAAGATTGGTGCTCTGGCAGCCGAGGCAGTGATTGTCACTGACAGTTCAACTGCACGCGGTCGTGAACTTGCCGACGCGATGCCGTTCCTGCGCAAAACCTCGATGCAATTGGCTTCCAAGATGCGTTTTATGTCGGCTCAGCTGATTGCGCTATTCGAAAATCAGGCTGCGCTCGCCGTCGAAAACGCTCGCCATGCTAACGCCATGGCCTCGCGTCTCTACGAAGGAGTCGTGCGGATTGCCGCGGCGCATCCAGAAGTCTCGGTTGAAAACCCGGCCGAGGCGAACGCCGTTTTCCCGGTTTTGCCTGACTGGCTGACCGAGCGGCTGCAGGCTGACTACCGTTTTTATGTCTGGAACCAAGAGACCGGTCAAGTGCGCTGGATGTGCGCGTGGGACACCACCGTTGACGATGTTGACGGGTTGCTGGGCAAGCTTGAGGATGCGCTAAGCGCCTAAAAACCGGCAGCCGCAAGGGGCTAAACTAGGGGAGGACTCCCCGCGTGGCGTCACCTCGGCCAACTCCCCCAGGATCGAAAGATAGCAAGGGTAACTGGGCTCTGACGGGTGCGCGGGGAGTTCTTTTATTTGCCCGTAGGCCTGCTTAGAGTGCTTTTCGATTGCGGCTCATCGTCAGGGCTCCTCCGATGATGAGGGCCAGTCCGAAAGGTCCGAAGATCATGAGCAAGAAGATCGCGTCCGCTCCGCCAGGAACAAAAAACATCTCGTAGAAACACCAAGCGGGAATTGCGAGGCCAATTCCGACCATCACCAAACCAATCCAGAATTTCGTCGAGCTGGGCGCTGCAGTATCAGGCTGGTTTTTGCGCTCGATGAAATTCCAAATTCCGCCGGCGATGAGCCCTAGCCAGGCGAGTGAACCTAAAGATTCGACAACCGAGGTGACAAAGTTTCCGATTGGTGAGGTACCCAGATTGGTGAAATTTCCAATGCTGGAGACAAAAATCGCGATCAGACTCCAGAGCATCAGTCGCGAACCGTTTAGTTTCATGTGCTTCCCCCCAGTAAATTACGCTGTGGCTTCAAAATAGCACCACTGCGTCCTCTCGTCACCAACCGATCGGATGCGCCGACGGCCTCAAATTGTCAGCGCCGAAAGGTAGGCTCTTAGCGTGGTTACAGCACTTTATCGACGCTATCGTCCAGAGTCATTTGGCGAGCTAATCGGCCAGACCCAGGTCACTGGCCCGCTGATGACTGCTCTACGAACCGACCGAGTTAATCACGCATACCTTTTCAGTGGCCCTCGCGGCTGCGGCAAGACCACATCCGCCCGTATTTTGGCTCGCTGTCTCAACTGTGCCGAGGGTCCGACCGATACCCCGTGTGGCAAATGTCCTTCGTGCATTGAGCTTTCTCGCGACGGCGGTGGTTCGCTTGACGTGGTTGAAATCGATGCTGCGAGTCACAACGGTGTTGACGATGCTCGTGAGCTTCGTGAGCGCGCCATCTTTGCTCCGGCGCGTGACCGCTACAAAATCTTCATCCTCGATGAGGCGCACATGGTCACGCCTCAGGGGTTCAACGCTCTGCTGAAGATCGTCGAAGAACCTCCCGCCCACGTCAAATTCATCTTCGCGACCACCGAGCCCGACAAGGTCATCGGAACCATTCGCTCGCGCACGCACCACTATCCGTTCCGTCTGGTTCCTCCAGCGCAGATGCTCGAATACCTCGAGCAGCTTTGCGAGAGCGAAAATGTCAAGGTGGCTCCGGGCGTTCTTTCGCTGGTGGTTCGCTCTGGCGGAGGCTCGGTGCGCGACTCGCTGTCGCTGCTGGATCAGCTCATCGCGGGCTCCGAAGACGGCAAGGTTGAGTACGACCGTGCTGCGGCACTCCTCGGTTACACCCATACGACCTTGCTTGACGAAGTAGTGGATTCTTTTGCGGCTCATGATGCAGCAGCGGTTTTTGAGAGCGTGGACAAAGTCATTCAGTCGGGTCAGGATCCTTTGCGATTCGTGGAAGACCTTCTCGAGTATCTGCGCGACCTGATTGTGGTCCTCTCAGTCGGCGACGACGCCCGATCGGTCCTGCGCGGCACCTCTCCTGCAGAACTCGACAAGATGCAACTGCAGGCAAGCCGCTTCGGAATGGCTGAGTTGACTCATGCGGCGAACATCGTGGCTCAAGGGCTCAGCGAAATGAGCGGTGCCACCAGCCCGAAACTGCACCTCGAACTCATGTGCGCCAAGGTCTTGGTGCCATCTGCAGACCGCACCGAAATTGGTTCGCAGGCCAGGTTGGAACGCCTCGAGCGCCGCATCGGCGTTGGTTCGGCGCCCGCCCAAACCACGAATACTTCGGCCACTGCGACAAACGCGACTCCCGCTAAGAGTTCTGCTTTGGCCTCCGATTCACCGGTTGAAGCTCCAGCGTCAAGTGCGCCAATCGTGGAGATCCCTAAGAAGACGAAGCCGGCGATAAAGCCCGTCGACTTTCCCGCTTCTTCGGTCGCCCCGGTCGCATCCTCTGCGCCAGCCTCACCCGCCTCACCCGCCACGACTCCGATCGAGACGGTTCCCGAGCCGGTAGCCCATCCGATCGCAAACGTAACAGCGGTCGAACTTCGCGAAGCGTGGCCAGATGTTCTGGCGGCTGTCAACAAGATTTCAAAACAGGCCTGGATGATCGCATTCACTCTCAACGTGGTTGATTTGGTGGACGACGTCCTAACGCTTCGTTTTGCAACTCAGCGAGACCTAGATGTGTTCAAGACTCCGCAGGGCGGTAGCGATGCCGTGCGAAAGGCTATTTTTGACCTGCTCGGAGTCCAGGTTAGATTCAAGGCCCAGGTGGCTGAAGAATCGGATGCGCCAGCGACCGCGTCAGCACCTGCACCTGCAACCGGTCCGGAACCTGAACCTCTGCCCGAGCCTGAACGCGAACCTGAGACCGAGCCCGAAGCTGCAAGTCCAGAGCCGGTCACAGAGCCCAAGTTCGCTCGCGACGAAGACGAGCGCTACGGCGAATCGCTGTTGCGTGAAATGCTCGGCGCCAAGCCCATGACCGACAAGAACGGCAAGTAAACCGTGTACGAGGGAGTAGTCCAAGAGCTCATCGACGAGCTGGGGCGTTTGCCGGGCATCGGCCCAAAGTCAGCACAGCGCATTGCTTTTTATCTGCTGCAAACCGAGGACGATCAAGCAAAGCGTCTCGCACAGGTGCTCACCGAAGTCAAAGATCGAGTGAAGTTTTGCGAGATTTGCGGCAACGTGACCGAAGAACCGCAGTGCAACATTTGCCGCGACCCGAGACGCAACCGAACCCTCATCTGCGTCGTCGAAGAATCAAAGGACGTCCAGGCAATCGAGCGCACACGCGAGTTCCGCGGTTTGTATCACGTTCTCGGAGGCGCAATTAGTCCGATTGAAGGCATCGGTCCCGATCAGTTGCGCATCAAAG
>JAGWTM010000001.1 GCA_028868975.1 Actinomycetales bacterium | reverse complement strand
AAAGATCACTGAGTTGCTGAAGACTAAGGCTCTCGAGCGCTTCCCGACCGAAGAGGCAAACCCGGGTGACATCGTCGCCGTTGCCGGAATCGAAGACATCACCATCGGTGAAACGCTGGCCGACCCGAACGACGTTCGCCCGCTGCCAATGATTACCGTGGATGACCCTGCGATTTCGATGACCATCGGTATCAACACTTCTCCGATGGCTGGACGCGTTAAGGGCGCCAAGGTCACCGCGCGACTGGTCAAGGACCGTCTCGACCGTGAGCTCATTGGTAACGTGTCGATCCGCGTCTTGCCTACCGAGCGTCCAGACGCTTGGGAGGTTCAGGGTCGTGGTGAACTCGCACTCGCCATCCTCGTTGAGCAGATGCGTCGCGAAGGCTATGAGCTAACCGTGGGTAAGCCACAGGTAGTCACCAAGAAGATCGATGGCAAGTTGCACGAGCCTGTCGAAGACCTCACCATCGACGTGCCTGAGGAATTCCTCGGTGCGGTAACCCAGCTAATGGCTGCCCGCAAGGGTCGCATGAAGAACATGTCGAACCACGGCACCGGCTGGGTTCGTATGGAATTCATGGTGCCTAGCCGTGGTCTCATTGGTTTCCGTACCGAGTTCTTGACCACGACCAAGGGCACGGGCATCGCAAACGCAATCTCGGCCGGCTATGAGCCATGGGCTGGCGAGATCGTGACCCGCAACAACGGTTCGATGGTTGCCGACCGCGCCGGTGCAGCCACCGCATACGCCATGATTGCCCTTCAGGAGCGCGGTTCGTTCTTCGTCGAGCCAACCAGCGAGGTTTACATGGGTATGGTCGTCGGCGAGAACTCGCGTGCCGATGACATGGAAGTCAACATCACCAAAGAAAAGAAGCTCACCAACATGCGCGCTTCTTCATCGGATGAGTTCCAGGCGCTGACCCCACCTCGCAAGCTTTCCCTCGAGGAGTGCCTGGAGTTCGCTCGCGAAGACGAGTGCGTTGAGGTTACTCCCGAGGCAATTCGTATCCGCAAGGTCGAACTGGATCCAACCATCCGCGCTCGTGCCGCATCGGCCCGCAAGCGCGCGAACGAGAACTAGTAAGCCACTTTTCAATAGCAAGACCCGGACGAATAGTCCGGGTTTTGCTATTTCTGCGCAACTAGGTCGGAATTTGGTTATTTCAATTCACGAATCCAATTGATGGATGATTTTCCGATTTTTCTCATTTGCTCTAGCCTCACGGCGATCCAAACCATGATGGCCGCCACGAGCAGCAGCACTACCCAGAGGAACCAGGACTGGTTGGCCACGCCCTTGAATCCGTAAGGCAGTGCGGTGCTCAGAACACCGATGAGGCCGGGGAAGAACATGCCTGCCTGCTCACGAAGCGAGCCGACGATGAGCAGCGCTAGCGAGGCAATCAGGAGGATGGCAAAGCGCCACCAATCGACCACGGAGAGGGTCGGTTGGGCTAGGGCGGCGAGCGAGTTGTACAGAGCCGGAAGAAGCGCAACCGCCGTCGGCAAGCCAACGTACAGCAGGCTGTTGCCGCCGGTGTGGGCGTACTTTCGAAGAGCCGCCAGACCTAAGAAAAGCACAAAGGCGATCACTATTGACCGGAATTCGATCTGAGCCGTGCCTTGCGCCGACCCCGTGCGAATCCAGGCCACCAAGCCCAGTCCGATGACACCCACGGTCGTTTGACCCAGGTTTCCGCGTCGGACACCAATCACGAAAAGCCCCAGGGAAACCAGGAGGGTTACCACCGTGCGTGTCACCTCAGTGGTGGTTAACTGCTGTAAGCCCAGATCGCTGGTGGCCGATGTAGCCAACGCTGAAGGAATGACTAGCGCACCGAGAGGCAGGCCCCAGCTAAATAGGGTCGAGTCAGAGGATCGTAGGCGCCTGAGCACTGGATTCAGGGCGGCAGCCGCTCCAGCCAGCAGAACCGAGTAAAGCTCAGGTGTCGGCTCGCTTGGCCGAATTGCCAGTTCGAGTTCGCGACCCACACTCAGAGCAAAGCCAATCGAACCCGCATACGCGAGCCCGAGCCAAATCAGTGATTTATCCGTCACCGCTCGCCAGATGCCGAGTGCAGCGAACAGGCTCGAATCAATCAGTGCCCTCAAGAGCTGAGCGCCCTGAGTTGGGTCATTCAGGAGCGCGTGCGACATCGAGACCGTGAGACCAAACAGAATCGGTACGTCGAAAGTCATCGTGCGCTTTGCGCGACCGAGTAGGTCACCGCTGACTGACGAAGCCCCGAAAATCGAGAGCGACAGCGCGACCGCATACAGTTCAGATAGTTCCAGATTGACCTGAGCAAAGTGATCAACCAGCCTGACCGCTTGGATGGCTGCCAGTGCTCCAAATAGGTACGCGCAAACCAGCGCGAACAACTTTTTCAAAAAGTGGGTGCGCCAGTACGCCAGTGCAGTAATCGCGAGCAGGGCAATCAGCGCGCGCACATAATTGATGTCGCTGTCGGGGTTCGTGGAAGCCGCGTAGCCCAGTGAGATACCCGCCGCGCTGACTAGCGGTAGGTCGAGTTTGGCGAACCGCTTCAGATCACCCAGCAGGTCACCGCTGATCCAAGCAGATCCGATTAGGGCCGCGGCCACCGCAAGGCTGTACCACTCGATGACCTGGGAGTCCAGGCGTTCGAAGTGGACTAGCACCCGCACTAGCTGGTAGGCGCTAAGAAGGCCGAACAGGTACGAGCCAGCGAGCCAAACCCGGGTCTTGACCGAAATGGTGCGCCAGTAGGTGAGCGCGGCCAGGGCTGCGAGTGAAATCAATTCACGCATGAAATTTGCATCGCTTGATGCGTTTGCCGTGACCGAATAGAACAGTGAAACCAGCGCGGTGATGGCAATCGGTAAGTCTGCGAGTAGGTAACGTTTCACCGGCCCCAGCTGTTTTCCGCTTAGCGAGGTTGCCAGAACCACGGCAAGTGCAAACCAGATCGAGTACGCCTCGGGAGCCCCGGCGAGGTCTGCAAGTGAAGGAGTTGTTGCGAGCCACTCATTCGTTCTCGAACCCAGTCCAATGGCCGAGAACAGCAAGCCGGCGTAGACCCCGAGTATCGCAACCAAACGCTCTGCGGCTCGGTTCACCACGAACGCCGCCAAACCGAGGGTTAGGCCCGCGATGATTCCACTCCAGTTTCTGGAGTCACTCCAAATGAGTCCGAAGATTGAGTACCCAATCGGTAGCAATTGAGCCAGGAGCGATGGCGTTTTTCCCGTGTTTTGGCCGCGGCTTCGGCGTCGGCTAATTAGTAGCGCAGCGACGATGGCTGTGATGGTTAGCTGAAGCACGAGGTGGTCACTCGAGTCAAATTTGCTGTAAGCGGTCATGTGCAGCAGTCCAGCGATAAACCCTGTGCCAAAAATCGGCAGGAAGGCCAGCGCGAGTGACGAAGCGGCGCGCTGCTCGAATCTCGATGCGATGAATCTCGCGTGTAGCCAAGCTAGTGCAGACATGACTACAACCACGAGAGCAAACTTTTGACCCTCGGTGAGCAGGTCGGGGAGCTCATCCCACAGGGCAAGGCCGATGAGGCTGGCCGCCGATAAACCAAAGAAAGTGAATAGCTGGTTTTTCTCAATAAGAGCGATTAGGTAGTTGGCCATTGCGGCGGCGAGTGCCACCCAGATGAACTGGTGTGAGGCGCTGGCATCGCCAACGCTCGGTGAAAGTTTCACAAGTTCGATGACCAACAAACCCTGGGTCAGATGCGATTGCAGTCGCAGTGAGCTCGCCGCCGCTGAGCCGCTTTCTGAGTGCAGAGTTCTGGCGACCATCCGAGCGGCAAAAGTAAGAGCAATCAAAAACAGCGAAACCAGGACGGTGGTGAAGCCTTGATCGACCGAGGTGCTGAGTAGTGTGACTCCACCGATGGCCTGCGCAGCCAACTGAATGCCCGCGAAGACTGGCGAGTCTCGGTGGCCTACCTTGGCTCCGACGAATCGGGACACAAGCGTGAATCCGAGGCCACTGGCAAAAATGAGGAGCAGGAATAGGATCAGCTGAACGGGGCTCAAGTCGGGGCGATTGAGGATTCCGAATGGAAACACGATGAGCCCGAAGCCGTTCACAATCATCGGGATCAACGCATCCCGTCGTTTCTTGGCAACCAGATCCGCGAGCACCAGAATCACTGAGAGCACAAGGGCGAATGCTGCAAGGCTCAGCACCCAATCGTCCAGGTGATTGGGGAGACTCGCGGAGAAGGTCCAGACAGACCAGGCTGCCACCGACGACCAGACTCCGAAGTTGATGCCGAGCTGTTCCGACTTGAGCCACTTCAAGCTGGGCGAAGCGAGAATCGCTGCAATCACCGCGAGGCTTAGGAGCGCGCCGAACCAGAGATTCAAATTCGAACTTGCGAAGGAAACTACGCCTAGGCCGACATTCACGTAACCCAAAATCCAGGCCAATTTTCGGATGCGCTGGTCGACAACACCGGCAGTGCTCAACGGGGCACCCCAGCGATCGATTGTCTGTGCGCCGAAAATCCAGAGTGCGCCCAAAGCCGAGCTGGCAAACGGGTCAATCGGGGCATTGAACAGGCTCAGAGTTTGTGTAGCCGTTAGTGCTGCGCCAAAGACCGCCAGCAGAACCGTGGCGAATTGAGCGTATTTATCGAGTGCCGAAATCTCTCGACGCTCGAGATCCTTTTCGTAATCGGCATCCGCCTCAACATCGGAAATCCTGTGCGGTATGCCTTTCAGGAATCTCAGCAGATAAAGCAGCCCGATGATCGTGAAGCTAAGCGTCAGCAGCTGCCATGGGTAACCGTTGGTTACACCTCGCAGCCAGGTCCCAACGGTGCCGTAGGTGAACAAAAGTCCCGAAAAGGTGAAGGAGAGCGGGGCAATTGCCTTCCAGCCGAAGTTCGAACTGAACTTAGCCAAGACTGCGCTGTGCACTGCAACCACAGCCAGGGTGACCGACCACCAGGTTTGAGTGGATGCGTCCCACGGGTAACCGAACAGCATGTCTCCGATTACCAACATCGACATCATCAGCATGGCCGATGAAAAGGCCGCCAGAAAATTCGAGAGCAGGACGCTGAATTTTCGGCCGCGGAAAGCCGCAAAACCGGTAAGTAGCGAAACGCCGGCCGTGATTCCGAGATAACCGCCCTGCGATATTCCCTTATTCGTTGCGACGAAGACCGAAGCAGCGACGAACACCAGGAAGGCAGCGCCGATGATCAGCCACTGTTGCACCGAAACCGGCGTGCGCTCTCGTTTGATGCGAGCGGGTTTTGGAGTCGCTACCGGCGGCTGGTTGTAGTTCGTGGCTGTCTTTGTGGCCGGGGCTGGGCTGGAAACCTCACGGTAGACAATGGTCGATTCCGGATAGCTGCTCTGGGCCAGCGACTGGGTTTGTGGTGTTGCAGCAGTCGGTTGTGCTTTGCGACTAACCGCAGCCATGCTTTTGACCAACGCGGCAAGCTTGCCCTTGGTGGTGGCTAGTTGCTCGCTCAATTTGGCATACGAGCGAAGATCGGCAACGCGGTAATTGAAGTCGCACGGACAACTCACCAAGTCGCGGCCACTAGCCTCTTCATCAATAGATAGAACGTGTGCGCAAAATGGCGACTGGTAATCCATTTCAAGCCCTCCCACTTAAAAATCGATTACCCAAAATCTAGTCAGATTTTCAGTAAAAGTCGCTACCGCTGACAAATTTCGAGCAAAGTTTGGGCTACGGGTAGAGTTTTGTGCATGGCAAAAACGACCCTGAACTCGAAGCGCTTGCTGGTCGTGCACGCGCATCCGGATGATGAAAGCCTGTTCACCGGGCACCTCATTGCAGAGCGGGTCGCCGCCGGAGCCGAGGTCATGGTTTTGACGCTCACTCGCGGCGAGCGAGGTCGGGTGAAACTCGACGAAATCAAGTCGCTCGAGGGCAAGCTCGAATCGATGGGCTATTTCCGCGCCAACGAGCTGCTAAATGCCATTCAAGAGTTCGGGCCAAATGTTAAGCACAAATTCGCGGGAACCCGTGCCTATCTCGACAGCGGCATGCGCGTCAACCTGTTTGGCCGACCAGCCAGACCCCGGGATGTGGACGAGATGTCGCTGACCTCTGCCGGCAGTCAGGTCATCGCAGATGACATCCTGCGAGAACTAAAGGACTTCAAACCAGACGCGGTCGTAACCTACAACTCGCGTGGCGGTTACGGCCACCCGGATCATGCCCTGGCGCACCGAGCGACGGCATCGGCCCTGCGGCAATACGCGCGATCGAGAGGCGGACGAGCACCTCAATTCTGGGTTATTGCCGAGCCGGGTGAGCGTGCCGATGTCAGCGTTGGCAACGCCGAGACCGCAAAGGTGAAGAAGGCTGCGCTCGAGGCCCACGCAAGCCAGGTGTCGATTCACGGTGATAGCTACTCACTCGTAGCTGGCAAAGAGACAAGATTCGACGAGCCGGAGCGATTCCGTCGCGCTAACCCGAACCCCTTGGTCATGCTCAGCCCGCTGGTAACCGTCTTCTGGGCAATTCCGCTCGGAATCTTGATGGGCCTTGCTGGAACCTTGATGCACCAGGTTAAGGCAACCAACCCGGAGCACACTCCAATCGGTTTGATTGTGGCTCTCATCTCGGTCGGTGCGTTGTCTCTGGCACTTCGACTACTTCGCTCGAGCAGGGGAGCGTTGTACCTAACCTCAATCACCTTCGGAGTGACAGTTTTCACACTGGCTCAAAAACAGGTCGGTGGCGAGGTTCTGATCCCGGCTAACGACCTTGGTCAGATTTGGTCATACGGTTCGATTGCTCTTTGCGCGGCAATCATCTTGTTCCCGCAAATTCGCCCCGCATCTTGGCGCAAGAGTGCCTCTGGGCACAGTTAAACTTGAGGCATGACTTACGTAATCGCGCTTCCTTGCGTCGACGTCAAGGACAAGGCTTGCATCGAAGAGTGTCCGGTCGACTGCATCTATGAGGGTGACCGCATGCTTTACATTCACCCAGACGAGTGCGTCGACTGCGGTGCCTGTGAGCCGGTCTGCCCGGTCGAAGCCATCTATTACGAGGACGACCTTCCTTCGCAGTGGTCGGACTACTACAAGGCAAACGTTGAATTCTTCAGCGAAATTGGTTCACCCGGTGGTGCCGCAAAGCTCGGCAAGGTCGATCACGATCACGAGCTAATCAAGGCTCTCGCTCCTCAGGGCGAGTAACCGATACATCTTGTTCGACCGCCTACCCGAGTATCCGTGGGAACAGCTCAAGCCCTACGCGGCCAAGGCCGCCCTGCACCCGGGCGGAGCGGTGGACCTGTCGGTGGGGTCTCCGGTTGATCCAACCCCGAGCATTATTCAGGATGCGCTCAATGCCGCATCCAACGCTCCCGGCTACCCCTCAACCGGCGGATCGCCAGAGTTCAAGGCAGCCGTAGTTGAGTGGTTTGCCCGGCGTCGCGGGGTTGCCGGCCTGAAGCCAGAACAGGTCATGCCGACCATCGGGTCAAAGGAACTGATTTCGTGGCTGCCTTTGCTCATGGGCCTCGGCCCGGGCGATGCCGTTGTTCAGCCGCGTAACGCATACACGGCCTATGTGGTCGGAGCTGCTCTCTGCGGCGCTGAAATCATCAGCGAGGACGACCCCGCCAAGTGGCCCTCGAACACAAAGCTGGTCTGGGTGAATTCGCCTGGGAACCCCGATGGACGCGTCATGGATGTGCCCGAGCTTCGGGCTGCCGTCGAACGCGCGCGTGAACTCGGCGCACTACTGGCTTCGGATGAGTGCTACGCCGAATTGGGTTGGGGGCGCTGGGCGCAAGAGCTCATTCCATCGGTGCTCGACCCGAGAGTCTGTGGTGAATCACACGAGGGAGTCTTGGCGGTGTACTCGCTGAGCAAGCAATCAAACCTCGCGGGTTATCGTGCAGCTTTCGCGGTGGGCGAGGCGGGGCTTATCAAGGCTCTAGTCAACCTGCGAATGCACAGCGGGCTCAACACCCCCGGACCCATCCAGAAAGTTATGGCAGTGGCGCTGGCTGATGAGGATCATGTGGCGGTGGAGCGCGAGATTTATCGTGAGCGTCGTGACGTTTTGCTGGCCGCCGTGAAGGACTACGGTTTCGAGCTCAGCGAATCGGAAGCGGGGCTCTATCTTTGGGCCACTCTCGGTCAGGATTGCTGGAAAACCGTGGATGAAATGGCCCAACTCGGCATCGTCGTGGTGCCAGGCATTTTCTACGGTGATGCCGGTAAAAATTACGTGCGTTTTTCGATCACGGCGACCGATGAAAAGGTCGCAGAGGCGGCAAAGCGATTGCGCGAAGCCGCTAGAGTTAAGCGCGACTAATCAAGTCCAAAAACCCCGTCAACAGTGACGAAACTAGTGCACTAGGAGCTTCGATGACCTCGAGCGACAAGGTCCAGGTTACCTACGGTGACATCACCGCAGAGTTTCCGGTAATTCCGGCCGTCGATGGCGCAAACGCCGTAGATATTTCGAAGCTGACCGCAACTACCGGTCTGACCGCATACGACCAGGGGTTCGTCAACACCGCGTCGACCAAGTCGGCTATCACTTTCATCGACGGCAACGCCGGTATCTTGCGTCACCGCGGCTACCCAATCGAGCAGCTCGCGGGGAGCAAGTCGTTCGTTGAGACCGCATACCTGCTGATTTACGGCGAATTGCCAACTGCCGATGAGCTGGCCAATTTCGAAGACCGCATCCGTCGTCACACGCTGGTTCACGAGGACCTCAAAAACCTCTTCCACGCGATGCCACAGACCGCTCACCCTATGGCCGTTTTGGCTGCCGGTGTCACCGCCCTATCGACCTTCTATCAGGACTCGCTCAACCCGCATGACGCGGAACAGGTGGAGCTCTCGACCATTCGACTCCTGGCAAAGCTGCCGGTGCTTGCCGCATACGCGCACAAAAACAGCCTCGGACAAGCTCTGCTCTACCCAGACAACTCGCTGAGCTACGTCGAGAACTTCTTGCGTTTGACCTTCGGAAATGCTGCCGAGGACTACGTTCAGAACCCGGTCGTCACCAAGGCTTTGGACACCCTGCTCGTCCTTCACGCCGACCACGAGCAGAACTGCTCGACCTCAACCGTTCGCCTAGTTGGTTCTTCGCAGGCCAACCTGTTTGCATCGATTTCCTCGGGCATCAACGCTCTATTCGGCCCGCTTCACGGCGGTGCGAATGAGGCCGTTCTCGAGATGCTCAGCCACATTCGCGACTCGGGTGAGAGCGTCGACAAGTTCGTTGAGCGAGTCAAGAACAAGGAAGACGGCGTCCGGCTTATGGGCTTCGGTCACCGTGTCTATAAGTCTTTCGACCCTCGAGCCAAGATCGTAAAGGCCACGGCCGACCGCGTCCTGGCCGAATTGGGTGTGAGCGATCCGCTGCTCGACATCGCCAAGGAGTTGGAAGCTGCGGCCTTGGGCGATAGCTACTTCATCGAGCGCAAGCTATACCCGAACGTCGATTTCTACACCGGCGTTATCTACAAGGCCATGGGCTTCCCGCCACGCATGTTCACCGCGCTATTTGCAATGGGGCGTCTGCCAGGCTGGATCGCACACTGGCGCGAAATGAACACCGACCCAGCAACCAAAATCGGCCGCCCTCAGCAGATTTACATCGGCGAGCCTCAGCGCGACCTCAAGGGTTTCTTCAACTAGTTCGGCTCAGGTGAGCGACAACCAGTAAACGCTGGTGTCACCGTAGTTTTTGGTGTCATCGAGTTGATACCCGGCTGGTAGTTCAACCGCGGCCCCGCGACTCGAACGCTCGAGCACGATAATTGCCTGCTCGTCTAACCAGGGGAGCAGACGCTCCAAATTCGATGAGACTTCTTGGTTGGTCACCTCATACGGCGGATCGATGAAAACGACATCAAACTTTTGGTTTGGTCCGGCCGCGAGATAGTTTTCAACCGATTTACAGGCCACCAGAGTGTCAGCGTTGATCCCGGCGTCAATCAGGGCCTCTTGGACGCGTTCGGCGTTTTTGATGCAGACCACAGCGGCCTTCGAGTCGCGCTCGACCATGACGGCTAACTCGGCCCCGCGGCTGACCGCCTCGAGAGCCAGCGCCCCGGTGCCTGCATAGAGGTCAAGCACTCTCGCGCCCTCGAGCGCATCCCAGTTATCGAGGCGGTTGAAGATGCTCTCGCGAATTCGATCGCTGGTCGGTCGGGTTGGAGCTGCCGGCCCGGCCAGCTGTCGAGATCCTGCGATGCCTGCGATGATGCGCGTCATGATGCGCCCAAGCCTACCCACAGGCGAAGATAGTTGCATGCTGCTTCCTCTGACTCCGCTTGATCGCGTACTGGGCGATCGCACGGCGAAGTCATTTGCCAAGCATCTGGGCTTGCATACCGTGAGCGACCTGCTGCAGCACTATCCGCGGCGTTACACCAGCCGTGGTGAGCTGACTCCGATTAGCGAGGTTCCGCTTGGTGAAACCGTCACTGTCGTGGCCGATGTGGTGGATGCCAGAGAGCGCCGAATGCGCGGACGCCCCGGCAGCATCCTCGAGGTTCGCATTACCGATGGTATTGGTCAGGTGAGCCTGACATTCTTCAATCAAAATTGGCGCCAGAAAGATCTGAGACCCGGTGTGCGCGGCCTATTTGCGGGCAAATTCAGTAGCTATCAGGGGCAACTGCAGCTGACGCATCCCGAATATGAATTGTTCCCGGAAGAGATCAGCGACGATGACGCCAAAGCATGGGCCGAATTGCCGATTCCGATCTATCCAGCCAGCTCCAAAGTAACGACCTGGGCCATTGGTCGTGCCATGGGCGTCGTGCTCGACACCCTGAGTCCGATTGAGGATGAGCTTTCGCCGGAACTGATTCGGGAACATGGCCTCTTGCCGCTGGATCAAGCCATCAGGAATATTCACCAGCCAAAACAGCAGGGCGATTGGCGAAGCGCGAGAGACACGTTGAAATATCACGAGGCCTTTGCGCTTCAGGCGATGTTGATCACTCGCCGGGCGCTAAATCAGGCGGCGCCCGGTGTCTCTAGAGTCGGTGTCCAAAACGGCATGTTGGCCGAGTTTGACGCGCACTTGCCATTCGAGCTCACGGCTGGTCAGCGCCAAGTCGGTGAGCAGTTGCAGCATGATCTCGCCCAGGCTCATCCGATGAATCGGTTGCTGCAGGGTGAGGTCGGTTCCGGTAAGACACTGGTCGCCGTGCGCGCCATGCTCACAGTGGCGGACTCGGGTGCCCAGAGTGCGCTGCTGGCCCCTACCGAAGTTTTGGCCGCCCAGCATTATGCATCGATTGCCAAATCCCTTGGTCCCGAATTGAGCGCCAAACTCGGTCTAACCCTGGTCACCGGTCAAATGGGCCAAGCCGAACGAAAGCGCGCGATGCTGCAGCTGATAAGCGGTAAAGCACAGATAGTGGTCGGCACTCACGCGCTCATAGCCAGCAAAATCGAATTCTTTGACTTAGGTCTTGTCGTAATCGACGAACAGCACCGGTTTGGTGTTGAACAACGCGAAGCCCTGCGGCTCAAGGGCAAGCAACCACCTCACGTGCTCACCATGACCGCAACGCCTATCCCGAGAACGCTCGCGGTAACGGTGTTTGGCGACCTAGACATCTCAACTCTCACCGAACTGCCAGCGGGTCGCCAGCCGATTACTACGCACGTGGTGCAGCTTTCTCAGCCCGGCCTGGTTGCACGCACTTGGCAACGCATCGCCGAGGAGGTCCAGAAAGGTCATCAAGCCTTTATCGTCTGCCCCAGAATCGATGAGGATGACCCCGGCGAAGAGCTCATCGAATCGGGCGGCGGAGCCGAAGACGAGCTCGAGTTTCTCGACGGCACCGAGGAAGCCAACCTCGAATTTGCAAAGCGTGTGCGCCAACCACTGGCCAGTGCGGTCGGAATGACGGCATCGTTGCGAGCGCTACCGGTTATGTCCGGTGTTCGCATCGGTATGTTGCACGGTCGGATGTCAGCTGAAGAAAAGACTGAAACCATGGCGCGGTTCATTGCTCGAGACCTTGACGTTCTGGTGTCTACCACGGTTATCGAGGTTGGGGTGGATGTTCCAAACGCAACCGCGATGGTGGTTCTAGACGCCGATCGATTCGGAGTCAGCCAGTTGCATCAACTTCGTGGACGCGTAGGCCGCGGCGGCAACCCCGGCCTGTGCCTCCTGCTAACCAGCGCGGAAGAGGGCTCGCTCGCTCTCGAACGAGTGCGCGCGGTAGCCTCGACGCTCGACGGCTTCAAGCTCAGCGAGATCGACCTAGAACTGCGCCGCGAGGGCGATGTGCTCGGGCAGACGCAGTCCGGCGGAAGATCGAGCCTGCGCCTCTTGAGAGTGATTCAGGATGCGGCGCTAATCCAGGCGGCTCGCGCCGACGCTGAGGTAATTCTGAACGCTGACCCCACGCTCGAGCGCAATCCAGCCTTGGCCGAAGTGCTGAGGCGAATCGATGCTGCCGCGCAAGAGAATCTGGCGAAGGGCTAACCTAGTTTCATGACTCGCATCGCTGTGTACCCCGGATCATTTGATCCGCTGACTTTTGGTCACCTCGACATCGCCGCTCGTGCAGCTCGATTGTTTGACGAGGTGCACATCCTGGTGGTTCACAACCCGAGCAAAACGCCGCGGTTCTCGAGCGAGGAGCGCGTCGAGCTAATTCGCGCAAGCATGCCCGAGGCCGCCCGTTACGGCGTTAGCTTTCCTAGCAGCGCGCACAGCAAGGTCATTATTGACACCCTGGATGGCGGTTTGCTGGCTGACTACTGTCATCGTGTCGGAGCTTCGGTTTTGGTCAAGGGAGTTCGCAACGGAGTCGACATCGACTACGAGGTTCCGATGGCTCGCGTCAACCGTGACCTCGCCGGCGTAGAAACCGTCTTGATTCCCGCTGACCCGTCTCAAGGCTTTGTCTCCAGTTCACTCGTCAAGCAGGTGGCGGACCTTGGTGGTTCGGTCGAGAAGTACGTGCCCAGCCCGGTGGTTCGCGCACTAGCCGCCACCGCGAAAAATCAGAAGTAGAAATCGAATCAAAATGGCAAGCAAATTGGCCGGCGAAGGCCTCAATAGTCCGTATGTGATCAGCGTGCATGACCTGATGCACAAACCTGGCGCCATGCGTAGGGTTGACACCGAATTCGCGATACCCGAGGCTCTGACCAACTCGGTAGCCACGGTGCCAGCCGGTTCTGATGTCGAGCTCGAGTCTCGCCTCGAGTCAGTTCACGAAGGTATTTTGGTCACCGGAACCCTGTTCGGTGATGCGGTTGCCGAGTGTTCTCGGTGCCTCGACCCGCTGAAACTGCCGATTGAGGTGGATTTTCAGGAACTTTTCGCCTATTCTTTAACGGAACAGGATGAGTTTGCGGTTCGCGACGAGCACATCGATCTCGAACAGGTCATCCGAGACGCGGTAGTTCTTAGTCTTCCGTTTCAACCCGTTTGTAATGCAGACTGTCTTGGTCTGTGTGTCGAATGCGGTCAGAAGCTTGCCGAGAACCCGAACCACGTGCACGAAGCAGCGATTGATTCGCGGTGGAGTGCGCTCCAGAACTTCAAGGAAGAGTAGAAATGCCAGTACCAAAGCGCCGCCTCTCGCGTGCAAACTCGCGCGCCCGTCGTTCGCAGTGGAAGGCTGAGCCAGTTGCGCTCGTCAAGACCATCGAAAACGGTAAGACCGTTTACAGCTTGCCTCACCGCGCCAAGGTAGTCGAGGACTCTGCAGGTAACGCCCTGTTCCTCGAGTACAAGGGTCGCAAGGTCGCTGACGCCTAAATCTTTTTAGCGCGATGAACCTCGACGTTCTAAGCACCCGCCTAGGCGTCGAAATCGAGCCTCAGTTGCTCGAGCTCGCACTAACCCACCGCTCATACGCTTATGAGCACGGCAATCAACCCAACAACGAACGTCTAGAGTTTCTAGGCGATGCGGTGTTGGGTTTTGTCATTGCGGCCCAGGTGTTTCACGAACTGACTGACCTCCCGGAGGGTGAACTGAGCAAGGTCACAAACACCGTTGTCAGCGCCAAGGCTTTAGCCCGGGTAGCCACCGAGCTCGGACTCGGCGAGTTTTTGCGACTTGGCAAGGGTGAAGAGCAAACCGGTGGCCGAACCAAAGCCAACCTAATTGCCGATGCTTTCGAGGCGATTATCGGCGCCGCATACATCTCGCGAGGCCTGGAAGCTGCCGAGGGCATCATCCGCCGTTTCGTGTTTCCGCTCTTGGCAGACCCTGATGCGATCCGGGCCAATGCTGACCCCAAAACTACCCTTCAGGAATTCCTCCAGGCCAACGGCAAAAAACAGCATGTGTATGAGGTTTCCCACGAGGGGCCGGATCACGACCGCACCTTCTTCGCCACTCTGCTGGTTGAGGGTGTCGAGATAGCTCGTGGCACTGGCCGCAGCAAGAAGGCAGCCGAAAGCGAGGCGGCTGTGGCCGGACTCGAAAAGCTTGGCGCCAAGGGCAAGTAACCGCAATGCCAGAACTACCCGAAGTAGAAACCGTTCGAGCCGGTCTGGCTCCTTCGCTGACCGGTGCCAAAGTCACCGATGTTCGGGTTCTCGATGAACGGTCTTTGAAGCGGCATCAGGGCGGAACCGCCGATTTCATGAATTCACTTCAGGGATGCCGCATCGAAGCGGTTGTCCGTCGCGGCAAATTCTTGTGGCTGCCCCTAACCGCACACGATGACCGATTCAAGTCACCCGTGGCGCTAGTTGGGCATCTGGGCATGAGTGGTCAGATGTTGCTTCGAGACGTTGGCGCGGAGCCCGACAAACTCACCCGAGTGGTCATTTCGGCAATCGAATCGAGTGGGCAACCGGTCGAATTTAGATTTGTCGATCAAAGAATTTTCGGTTCGCTGGCAATTGATGATCTCGTCACGACTTCGGATAGCAAACCGGGCGGGTTTAGCGCTGGGGCACTGGCCAACTCACCACTGCTCGGGCTCATCCCTCGTTCGGCCGCTCACATCGCCCGTGATCCATTGGACGAGGATTTCGACGTTGCAGCGGTGACCGCAAAGTTCGCCAAGAAGAATTCGGGCATTAAACGGGTGTTGCTCGATCAGAACCTGCTAAGTGGCATCGGCAACATCTATGCGGATGAAGCCCTCTGGCGAGCCAGATTGCACTACGACCAGCCAGCCGCGAGCCTATCTAAGGCGAAATCCCGGGAGCTGCTGGAGCACGTCCGAGTGATTCTCAGCGATGCGGTTGCCGAGGGCGGGACGAGCTTCGACGAGCAGTACAAAAATGTCAATGGCGAGAGTGGATACTTTGCCGTATCGCTCAACGCATACGGCATGACTGGCCGACCCTGCAATCGCTGCGGTAACCCCATCAAAAGAGATAGCTGGATGAACCGTGGCTCACATTATTGCCCGCGCTGCCAGAGGCTAAAAATAGGGTAATTTTGAACCTCAGGTCGCTAATTCGACCAAAAGTTTTGTCCAGCTGAATCAACGGCGAAATCGAGCATCGAAAGGGGTGTGCCGCTTGTATCTAAAGAGCCTCACCCTCAAGGGTTTCAAGTCGTTTGCTCAACCAACAACCTTCGCTTTCGAACCCGGTGTCACCGCGGTGGTTGGCCCGAATGGATCCGGTAAGTCCAACGTGGTTGATGCCCTGGCCTGGGTTATGGGCGAGCAGGGCGCCAAGACACTGCGCGGCGGCAAGATGGAAGACGTCATCTTCGCCGGCACGTCCACTAAGGGGCCTCTTGGACGAGCTGAAGTCCTCCTAACGATTGATAACTCGGACGGCGCGCTGCCAATCGATTACAGCGAAGTCACCATCTCGCGCACGCTATTCAGAAATGGTGGCAGCGAGTATGCGATCAACGGCGAGGCCTGTCGCTTGCTCGATGTTCAAGAATTGCTCTCCGATTCGGGTCTCGGGCGAGAAATGCACGTCATCGTCGGGCAAGGGCAGCTCGACTCAATCCTTCGGGCCACCCCTGAAGAACGCCGCGGCTTCATCGAAGAGGCAGCCGGAATCCTGAAGCATCGCCGCCGCAAGGAAAAAACCGAGCGAAAGCTCGAAGCCATGCAGGCTAATCTGACCCGTTTGAACGACCTTGCTGGTGAAGTACGTCGTCAACTAAAACCACTCGGTCAGCAGGCCGAGGTGGCACGTGAGGCACAGGGCATCGCGTCCGTCGTTAGAGACGCCAAGGCACGCCTTCTCGCCGACGAAATCACCGAACTGCACCGTGGCCTAGACGAAACCTCCAAGAGCGAGGCAGATCGCCGAGCCGAACGCTCGATCCTCGAAACTCTGCTGAACGAAAACCAGGCCCGACTCGGGCAGCTCGAGGCGGCTCAGGTTTCCACCGAGCTAGATCAGGCACGAAACCTGTCGTACCAGTTCGACACGCTCGCCGAACGTTTGCGATCACTGTTGCAGATGGCCAACCAGCGTGTGGCACTCTTGGGGTCAAGGGCCGAGGTGGCGGGCGCGCAAGTCGATCCGTCTTTGCTAGAGGCTGACGCCGCCGCCGCTGAAACCACCGCTCAAGAGCTAGAAGCTCAGGTCGAGTCGCTTCGCTTGGCCCTGCACACCGCCGAAGCCGCACGCTCCCAGGCCCGCGACGCTCTCGAGAAATTCGACGGCGATGTTGCCGAGCAAAACGCACTAATTTCGAAGTACGACCTTGAACTATCGCGTCTGGCCAACGAGGCTGCGGTCGCCGAATCGCGATTGGCCGCGCTTCGCGATGAGGTCGTGCGACACGAGGAGGCGCTCGCCGAAGCCGTGCAGCGCCAACAGCAACGCGCCGCTGAATTTGAGGCACTCGAGTCCAGCCTCGCGGGTTCACAGGGGTCCCAGGGTTCAACCGACCTTGAAGATCGGTATGAGGCGGCGCAGCGCGCGGTGAACGACGCCGGCGCACGCATTGAAAAACTTCGCGATGAGATTCACACTGCCGAACGAGAGCGTGACTCGCTAAGCGCAAAGCGATCGGCCCTAAACCTAACGCTCGAGCAAAAAGACGGCGCCACGGAACTCGCCGCAGCAGGCTTGCGCGGTATTCGCGGTCTCGTCGCCACTCACATGAAGATTCAACCGGGCTTCGAGGCTGCAATTGCCGCTGGACTCGGTTCGCTCGCAGATGCTCTAGTTGCCGAGACGCGCGAGCAAGGTCTCGAAGCAATCGAATTCCTCAAGAAAAACGACGGTGGACGAGTCGAGCTCATTGTTGCCGATGTCGAGGTCAAAGGTCGCGCCGCCGACCTGCCCAAGGTGCCTGGCGCTCGAGCCGCAGCCGAGGTCGTTGAGGCTCCGCGAGGCATCCTCACGCTGCTCAAAGACGTAGTCATCGTTGATGACCTGGAGGCCGCTCGCGAGCTATACCGAAGCGACAAAGCCGTGCTGGAACTCGCGGTAATCACGCGCGAGGGGGACGTCCTCACCCAGTCGGTGATTCGCGGTGGTTCATCAAGCAAGCCGTCAAAACTGCAGTTGGTAGCCGAACGAGACGCAGCCGAGGCTCGCCTCGCCGAGGTGAACGAAATCATCGAACGCACCCGCGGCGAGCTAGCCGAGGCACGTGCAAACGAAGCGGCCGCGAAAGAATCGGCCAAGGATGCGCTGAGCGCATTGCAAGCGCACGACGCGGAACTAGCCTCGAACGCCGAAGCCCTCGGGCGCTTGCGGGTGCAGGCCGAGGCCGTCGGGCACGAGGTAGATCGACTTTCGGCTGTCGCAGCCAAAGCGCGCGAAAGCATCGCCGAGGCCGAACAGCGGTTGGCCGATGCCGTTGCCGCGCATGACGCGTACTCAAGCCAGCCTCGTCCAGAATTAGACCTCGCCAATCGACAGACACTGGCAGAGAATCTGGAACAGGAGCGCCAGCGCGAACTTGAGGTTCGCATTGATCTCGGTGCTGCGCAGGAGCGACTTCGAGTTGAGAAGGAGCGATCAGTTTCGCTTCGTCGCCAGATTGCCGAGGCCGTTGAGGCTATCGAGCGAGCCAAGGCAGCAGCAGCCAAACAAGCCGCACAACTCCAGAGCGCCGAGCGCGTCCTCGCCGTGTTGCCCATGGTGATGGACGCCGTCGCGGAGAGCGCGTCCCAGGCTCGCGTGCGATTGCATGAAAAGGAATCGATTCGCGCAAATCAGAATGCGGAACTTGTGAAACTTCGTGGGGAAACCGCGGAAATTCAGATGAAGCTCTCAACTCTGACCCAGTCGGTTCACGACATGGAACTCCAGAATCACGAGAAGCGTCTAAAACTTTCGAACCTGGTCCAGCGCGCAGGTGACGAACTTGGTTTGGAGCAGAAGGTTCTCTTGGCCGAATACGGCCCTGAACTTCCGGTGGTTGATGACCAGGGCTCACTCGACCAGGACGGCAATCCGGCCACGAAGCCATACAACCGAGAAGAGCAGCGCAAGCGCCTTGCCAATGCCGAGCGTCTTTTGGAGCGACTCGGTAAGGTCAACCCGCTAGCCCTCGAAGAATTTGCGGCACTCGAGCAGCGCCACAAGTTCCTCACCGAGCAGCTAGCCGACCTAACTCAGACTCGAAAAGATCTCATGCAGATCATCGAGGACCTCGACAAAAAGATGCAGGCCATCTTCGCGGATGCCTTCCACGACACGGCAATTGCCTTCGAACAGGTGTTCCCGATTCTGTTCCCGGGTGGTTCGGGTTCGATTTATCTAACTGACCCTGAAAACTTGCTCACCACCGGTCTCGAGGTCACCGTTAAGCCAGCCGGAAAGAAGATTGAGCGACTCAGCTTGCTTTCGGGTGGTGAGCGCTCGCTCGCTGCGGTAGCGCTTCTCATTGCCATCTTCAAGGCGCGTCCATCACCGTTTTATGTGATGGATGAGGTTGAGGCGGCACTCGACGACGTCAACCTCGGCCGCCTGCTACAGATTTTCCAAGACTTGCGCACAAATTCGCAGCTGATCATCATCACTCACCAGAAGCGAACTATGGAAATTGCCGACGCTCTGTACGGTGTTTCGATGCGTCAGGACGGTGTTTCGGCCGTCGTTGGTCAACGTATTGAAGTCAAGGACTAACCGTGGCCTTTCTGTTTTGGAAGAAAAAGCGCAAAGACGGGGATGAGCCGCAAGAGGCTGAAGCAGTCGCCGCGCCAGCCGCAGATGATGTTGTAGTCGCTGAGCAGATTTCTTCGAGCACTTTTGAAACCGTTGAAGCCGAGCCGCCGGCTTTTTCAGATGAGTCTTTGGATGAGCCTGAGATTTCGCCGGAACCTGAGCCGGAACCTGAGCCGGAACCTGAGCCTGAGCCTGAGCCAGAACCGGAACCGGAACCGGAACCGGATCCCGAACCAGAGCTTGCACCCGCACTCGACCTCGAAGCCGTCGAACTGCCCAAACGGAGCTTCCGCAAGGGCATCCGTAGTTTATTCAGCCGAATCAAATTTGACCCCGAGAATTTGGATGAGCTCGAGGACATCCTGATCCAGGCCGATTTCGGTGTTGACGCGTCGATCCAGATTGTCGAACAGGTCAAAAAGGCGGCCAAGCAACAGGGCGCTGAGACCGAATCAGAGCTCAAGGGCATCCTCGCAAACGTCATAGCGTCAAATCTTGAGCGCGAAGACAAGTCTTTGAACCTCAGTGATGGAAAACTGCCCTACGTTTTCTTGGTCGTAGGTGTCAACGGAGTTGGCAAAACTACCACCATCGGCAAGCTCTCAAACTGGCTGGCCGAAGGGGAGTGGTCGGTTGTGATCGGCGCAGCGGACACCTTCCGTGCGGCGGCCGTTGAGCAAGTTGCAACCTGGGCCGAACGAGCCGGTGCCAAGCTGGTTCGTCCGAAACGCGATGGCCAGGATCCGGCTTCAGTAGCTTTTGAGGCAGTAGATACCGCACTGAAAGACGATGCCGACATCGTCATCATCGACACCGCGGGACGTTTGCAAAACAAGGTCGACCTGATGCAGGAACTCGAGAAAATTCGTCGAGTTGTTGAAAAACAGGCCCAGATCAGCGAGGTACTGCTCGTGCTCGATGCAACCACCGGTCAAAACGGGCTTCAGCAAGCGAAGGCTTTTGCCGACATCGCCAAGGTAACCGGCGTGGTGCTCACTAAATTGGACGGCACGGCCAAGGGCGGCATCGTCTATTCGATCCAGCGAGAACTTGGCATTCCAGTAAAGCTGGTTGGCGTTGGCGAGGGCATAAACGACTTTGCGTTCTTTGATGCCCAGGAATTTGCGGCGGGTTTAATCGCCTGAGTCCTTCTGACTTAAGAGAAAAAACCGACTTGTTTGCTCTCGCAAACCTGGTCGGTTTTTGCATTCTTCTAACTTCAAAGCCAAATTCACTCGATTGTGAATTTGGGGACTTTGGAGCGGGTGACGGGAATCGAACCCGCACCATCAGTTTGGAAGACTGAGGCTCTACCATTGAGCTACACCCGCGGGGCTGTTCCGAACTGACCAAAAGAATTTGGCTTTTCGGCGCAACGGTTCCATTCTATGGGATAGACTTGCTCAGGTTGTTCCAAGGGCGAAAAGTTCTTGAACAACACAACCTCCGGGATGTGGCGCAATTTGGTAGCGCACCTGTTTTGGGTACAGGGGGTTGCAGGTTCAAATCCTGTCATCCCGACCATTTGGTTCTGAGGAATCAAAAAACGTGGCCCGCGAAGCAAAACCGCGGGCCCTTTTTATAGGAGATGCAGTTGAAGACCACTGTTGAGCGCGTAAAGCCAACTCGTGTAAAGCTGACCATTGAGGTCACCCCTGAAGAATTCAAGCCAAGTCTTGACCACGCCTACGAGCACATCGCTCAAGACGTCAACATCCCGGGATTCCGCAAGGGTAAGGTTCCTGCCGCGATTCTTGATCAGCGTGTAGGTCGTCCGGCGATTTTGGCGCACGCCATCAACGATGGTCTAGACAGCATCTACCGCGATGCAGTTGAGGCAGAGAAACTTCGTCCTCTCGGTCAGCCGCAGGCTGACATCAAGCAGACCCCAGACGAGAACACCTTCGCGGGCAACCTGATTGTTGAGATCGAAGTTGAGGTTCGCCCAGAAATCAAGCTTCCTGAGGTCAAGGGACTCAAGGTCAAGGTCGACGAGATCAAGGTGGCCGGCAAGGAGGTCGAGGAAGAACTCGACAACCTGCGTGCCCGCTTTGGTTCGCTGAAGACCGTTGAGCGCGCCGCCAAGAAGGGCGACTTCACCACGATTGACCTCATCGCAAAGATTGAGGACAAGCTCATCGATGAGGCGCAGAACATCTCGTACGAGATCGGCTCAGGCAACCTGCTTGACGGAATCGACGATGCGCTCGAGACTCTTACCGCTGGCGAAACCACGACCTTCCGTTCGAAGCTGGTTGGCGGCGACAAGGCCGGTCAGGATGCCGAAATCACCGTGACCTTGACTGCGGTCAAGGAGCGCGAACTACCGAAGGCCGACGACGCTTTTGCCCAGTTGGCCTCAGAATTTGACACCCTAGCCGAGCTGAAGGCCGAGATCGAGAAGCAGGTCGAGCGTTCAAAGGCGTTCGGTCAGGGGCTTCAGGCTCGCGACCTGGTTACCGAAGAGCTTCTCAAGCTGGTTGATGTTCCAGTCTCTGAAGAGCTCGTACTCGCAGATGTAAACCGCCACCTCGAGGGTGAAGGCCGCCTTGAGGACGACGCACACCGCAAGGAAGTCACCGAGCAGAGCAACCGCTCGTTCAAGATTCAGATGATTTTGGATGAGATTGCCGACGCCCACAAGATCGAGGTCACCGAGCAGGAACTCATCAACTTCCTTGTGCAGAGCGCTCAGCAGTACGGAATGGACCCGAACGAATTCATCAAGATCGTCAGCGAGCAGGGGCAGGTGCCGGCATACGTTGGCGAGACCGTTCGTCGTAAAGCGCTTGGATTCGTGCTCGAGCACGCCGAAGTTACCGATGCCAAGGGTAAGAAGGTTGACCTTAGCGACTTCCTGAAGACCGAGGTCGAGGCCGAGGATGACCACGCAGGTCACAACCACTAGGTTTCATTGAGGCAAAAGGCTCGAGCCATCCGGTTCGAGCCTTTTGTCATTCTTAGCCTGCTTCGACTGACACGGGTTCACCCGTGGGCGAACAAGTCACCTAACTGTCGGTTGGCCAAAGTAGGTTAGACAAGCAACACAACTGATTCGAGGAGCCATGGCTGAACACAACCCGATTGCCAGCAACATTTTTGATCGTCTTTTGAAAGACCGCATCGTCTGGCTAGGCAGTGACGTTCGAGACGACAACGCCAACGAGATTTGCGCGAAAATCCTGCTGCTTGCAGCTGAGGATTCAACCAAGGACATTTACCTCTACATCAACTCACCGGGTGGTTCGATTACAGCCGGCATGGCTATCTACGACACCATGCAGTACGTCCCGAATGACATCGTCACGGTTGGTATCGGTATGTGTGCTTCGATGGGTCAGTTCTTGCTCAGCTCGGGCACCAAGGGCAAGCGCTATGCAACACCCAACACGCGAGTGCTGTTGCACCAGCCTCACGGTGGTTTCGGCGGAACAGCAAGCGACATTCAGACCCAGGCTGAACTCATCATGTCGATGAAGAAGCAGCTGGCTAGCATCACCGCTGCTCAGACCGGAAAGACCGTTGAGCAGATCATGGCCGATGGTGACCGTGACCGCTGGTTCACCGCTGCCGAGGCTCTAGAGTACGGCTTTATCGACCACATCCAGGAATTCGCCAGCGCAACTACCGGCGTCGGCACCAACTAGAGCGAGGCTAAGGAATTATGAACAAGCTACACATGCCAGAGGCTCGCTACATCCTGCCGAGCTTCGAAGAGCGCACCTCCTATGGATTCAAGCGACAGGACCCGTACAACAAGCTCTTCGAAGATCGAATTGTCTTTCTAGGTGTTCAGGTCGATGATGCATCGGCTGACGACATCATGGCTCAGTTGCTCGTGCTTGAGTCACAGGACCCAGACCGTGACATCACCATGTACATCAATTCGCCAGGTGGTTCATTCACCGCGATGACGGCGATTTACGACACCATGCAGTACATCCGTCCTCAGGTTCAGACTGTATGTCTGGGTCAGGCCGCCTCGGCTGCCGCTGTGTTGCTGGCCGCCGGTGCGCCGGGCAAGCGTCTGGCTCTGCCGAATGCACGCGTGCTCATCCACCAGCCATCGACCGGCGACTCTGGCCGCGGGCAGGCCTCAGACATTGAGATTCAAGCTCGCGAAATCATGCGCTTGCGTGAGTGGCTGGAGGAGACCCTGTCAAAGCACTCGAAGCGATCAATCGCAGAGGTCAACAAAGACATCGACCGCGACAAGATTTTGACCGCCCCTGAGGCGCTCGAATACGGTCTCATCGACCAGGTTTTGACCTCGCGAAAGAACCCGTCAAACTAGTCGCTTGCAACACAGATGGAGCGGTGGAGGCCTTGCCTTCACCGCTTTGTCACTACTAGGGATTAGGGTTTTCTTATGACCAAGCTCGGTGAAACCAGCGACCTGCTCAAGTGCAATTTCTGCGGAAAGAGCCAGAAGCAGGTCATCAAACTCATTGCAGGACCAAGTGTCTACATCTGCAACGAGTGCATTGAGCTGTGCAATGAAATCATTGAGGAAGAGCTCGGTGCCGCTGCCGCAAAGTCGGTTGAAGAAATCGATCTACCAAAGCCTCGCGAAATCAAATCATTTCTGGACGAGTACGTCATTGGCCAAGATGGAGCCAAGAAGGCTCTAGCCGTAGCTGTTTACAATCACTACAAGCGACTTCGTTCACGAGGCACTCTCACTGCTGCCGGTAAAGAACATGACGCCATCGAGATTGCCAAGTCAAACATTTTGATGATCGGTCCAACCGGCTGTGGCAAGACCTATCTCGCTCAAACTCTGGCAAAACGTTTGAATGTTCCGTTTGCCGTGGCAGATGCGACTGCCTTGACCGAGGCCGGTTATGTCGGCGAGGACGTTGAAAACATCCTCCTCAAACTTCTTCAGGCTGCTGACTTTGATGTCAAACGTGCAGAGTCTGGAATTATCTACATCGATGAAATCGACAAGATCTCGCGTAAAGCCGAAAACCCATCCATCACTCGCGATGTTTCCGGTGAAGGTGTTCAGCAGGCCTTGCTAAAGATTCTTGAGGGCACCGTCGCTTCGGTGCCACCTCAAGGTGGTCGCAAACACCCGCAACAGGAATTCATCCAGATTGACACCACCAATGTGCTGTTCATCGTTGCTGGTGCGTTCGCCGGACTCGAGGACATCGTCTCGGCTCGTGCGGGCAAGAAGGGTATCGGCTTCGGGGCGCCAATCGCCGGAAAAGATGACAACCTCGACATCTTCAATGAGGTTCAGCCCGAAGACCTTCGCAAATTCGGTCTGATTCCAGAGTTCATCGGTCGCCTTCCAGTGATTGCCAATGTGACTCCACTTGATCGTGCGGCCCTCATGGAAATTCTCACCAAGCCTAGAAACGCCCTCGTCAAGCAGTACCAGCGCATGTTTGAACTCGACGGCTTCGATCTCGAATTCGACGTCGAAGCACTCGAGGCAATTGCTGATTTGGCCGTTGCACGCGAGACCGGCGCGCGAGGACTTCGTGCCATCATGGAGGAAATCCTCGGTCCGGTAATGTTTGAGATTCCTGGCAGTGAGGTTCAAGGAACTGTGCGGATCACTCGTCCGGTGGTCGAAGGTTCAGCAACCCCAGAGGTCATCCCATTCACCTCTAAGCGTCAAGAGAAGTCTGCCTAGCCCAGGTAGCACGAGAGACGCTCCGTGGCTGAATCAAAGTTTGCAGATCTCAAAGCCCCGCTACTCGCGGGTACCGTTGCGAGCGTAACGGGCACGGCCGCCTCGGCTGGTTTGGTGCTTTCAGCGCTGACCGCGCTAAATGCAACCCCGTCACAAACCGCAACCGCAATCTTCGTACTGCTTCTGCTTTACGGCGGTTTGTCGGTCGTGCTGAGCTATCGCTACCAGATGCCCATCTCAATCGTTTGGAGCACTCCTGGTGCGGCCATGTTGATTGGCTCCGGAGCTCTGCATCTCGGGTTTCCAGCCGCAGCCGGTGCCTTTATTGTCACGGCGTTGCTCTTAGCCCTAACTGGAGTTTGGTCAGCACTGGGGCGATTGGTTTCAGCAATTCCAAAGCCGATTGCCAGTGCCATGCTCGCCGGTGTCATCTTCCACTTCTGTGTTGCACCGTTTAGTTCGGCGGCTCAGTACCCGGTTGTAGTGATTCCCGGCCTTTTGGTCTGGCTCTTGCTCTATCGGTTCGCAACCATTTGGGCGGCTCCCGCCGCCATGGTGACCATTTTCGGCATAGCCGCTACCCAGTTCAAATACGACGAGACACACATCCAGCTGGTTCCTGATTTAGCTTTCGTGACCCCAGAGTTTTCAATCACCGCGGTGATCAGCATTGCGATACCGCTCTATCTCGTCACTATGGCAAGCCAAAACCTGCCGGGCGTAGCTATCATGAAGAGCTTCGGCTACGAGGTACCGTTCCGCCCGGTTATGTTGAGCACGGGACTCGGGGCGGTCGTGGCTGGTTTCTTTGGCGGGTTTAGTCTCAACCTTGCGGCCATTACCGCGGCCCTGAACGCAAACGACCACGCGCATAAAGACCCTAACCGCAGATGGTTGGCGAGCGTGTTCGGCGGATTCGTTTACATCGCGATGGCATTTGTGACAGGCGCTGTGGTTAGTTTCGTTTTGGGCACCCCAAAAGACATCGTCCTGGCTACCGCAGGATTGGCACTGCTCGGAACAATTGTGAATTCGGTTAGTTCGGCCGTCGAGCAGGTCGAACTCAGACTGCCAGCAATCGTGACATTCTTGGTGGGCGCATCCGGAATTGTTGTCGCCGGAATCGGTTCGGCATTCTGGGCTTTGATGGCCGGCCTAATTGTCTGGCTCTGGTTGTCCTGGCGACGCAAGGCAACCAAGTGATTGGTGTTTTGGCAGCCGGCTTTGCGACGAGTCTGGGGCTAATCGTGGCAATCGGCGCCCAAAACGCCTTTGTCCTTCGCCAAGGCCTTACCAAAAAGCACGTCGGTATTGTCGTGGCAATCTGTGCGGCATCGGATGCGCTCCTGATGGCTGCGGGAACAGCGGGCTTAGGTGCGTTTTTACAGAGCGCGCCAGTGTTTTTGCAGGTCTTTCGGTGGGCTGGAGTGGCCTACCTGCTCTGGTTTGCCTATCGGTCAGTGTTGGCTTCGCGCAAGCATTCCACGCTAGAGCCGGCGGAGGCCAAGAGCTTACCGTTGGGCAAAGTCGTGACCACGGTCTTGACCTTCACCTTTTTAAACCCGCATGTTTACCTGGATACGGTCCTTCTGGTAGGCAGTATCGCAAATAGTTTTGGGGATCAGCGTTGGTGGTACATGGTCGGCGCTGCTGGCGCGTCCGTGATCTGGTTCGCGTCCCTGGGCTTTGGGGCCAGAGCGCTCAGCCGATTCACCTCGAGCGCTCGCTTTTGGCAGGTTTTGGATCTCGCAATCGCCGCGGTTATGGTGACGATCGCTCTGACACTGGCCTTCGCGAAGCTTTAGTTGAGTCCGCGTCGCTTGAGCAAAGGTTCGATGGACGCATCCTGACCGCGGAAATTGCGGAATAGTTGCATCGAATCAACCGAACCGCCGCGTGACAGCAGCTCGCGACGGAAGCGCTCGCCATTCTCACGTTTGAGGCCACCGTTGTTCTTGAACCATTCGACGCTGTCGGCGTCCAGAACTTCGGACCAGATGTAGCCGTAGTAGCCCGCCGAATAGCCGCCCGCGAAA
This sequence comes from Actinomycetales bacterium, assembly GCA_028868975.1. Lineage (GTDB taxonomy): Bacteria > Actinomycetota > Actinomycetes > Actinomycetales > Microbacteriaceae > Rhodoluna. The sequence continues at coordinate 73,388 of JAGWTM010000001.1, read as the reverse complement.
ATGTGCGAGAAGTAGGTGCTGCGATAGCGGGTTGGAGTTGGCGAGTATGCCAAGCCATAATCGGCGATGGCCCGCGCTTCGAATTCCTCAACCGAATCGACCTGGGCTTCGGCGGACAATTCATGCCAGGCGAGATCGAGAACGGATGCCGCAAGGTAGGCAGTCGTCTCTTGACCTTGATTGAAAGTCTCGGCACGCTTCAGATTGTCGACCCACTCCTGCGGCAGTGATTCACCGGTTTGGTAGTGCTTGGCGTAGTTAGCGAGCACCTCCGGCCAGAGCATCCACATCTCGTTCACCTGTGATGGGAACTCCACGAAATCGCGGTGCACCCAGGTGCCACTGAAGCGCGGGTAGGTCACGTTGGAGAACATTCCGTGAAGCGCATGACCGAATTCGTGGAACAAGGTGCTGGTTTCGTCAAACGTGAGCAAGGCTGGTTCGCCAGCTGGTGGCTTGGGGATGTTTAGGTTGTTGACCACGACGGGTTTTTGACCAAGCAAAGTGCTTTGGTCCACGAGATTGTTCATCCAGGCCCCGCCACGCTTTGAATCACGGGTGAAAAAGTCACCGATGAAGAGGGCAAGCTGGCTGCCGTCTTCGTTGAACACCTCGAAAACGCGTGCCTCCGGGTGGTATGCGACCAGGTCTTTGCGCTCGACAAATCGGATTCCAAACAATCTAGAAGCAGCCCAGAAGACGCCGTCCCACAGCACGCGCTCCAATTCGAAGTACGGCTTGAACAAGCTGGTATCGATGTTGTACTTGGCCTGGCGAACTCGCTCGGTGTAGAGATCCCAGTCCCAGCTCGCCACCTCAAATGAGTCTCCACCGGAGGTCTGTGCTTCTGCGTCGATTGCAGCCTGAATGTCGGAGGCTTCAGCTCGGGCATTTCTGATTGCTGCAGGAGCGATTTTTCGCAGCATGGCGTGCACATTTGCCGTGTTGCCAGCCGTCTGCTCTTCGAGAACGTATGAAGCGTGATTTGGATGACCCAGCAAAACGGCACGCTCGGCGCGCAGCCGAACGATTTCGAGCAACACTGGCCGGTTGTCGTTGGCGTTGTCACGAGCGCCCTTGATCAGTGTGTTTCGCATAATCTTTTCGCGCAGCTCACGGTTGGTAAGGGAGGCCAGCGCTGGGTTTCCGGTGTAGTTCACCATGTCGATAAGCCAACCGTCGAGACCGCGTGCCTCAGCCGAGGCTTTAGCGGCCGCAATCTCGTTATCGCTAAGTCCCGCCAATTCTGCGAGATCCGTGACGTGTACTGCTAGGTCATTCTGGTCGGCGAGGATGTTTGTTCCGAACTTGGCCTCGAGTTCGCTCAATTTCTCGTTGTACTTCTTGAGTTCTTCGCGCGTTTCGATCGAAAGCTTTGCTCCGGCATGAACGAAATCGCGGTAGTAGCGCTCGACTAACCATGCCGATTCATCATCTAGGCCAAGGACATCCTTCTTGGCGTGCAGCGCCTCAATGCGGGCGAAAAGATCACCATTCAGGCGGATGGCGTCAGTGTGGGCGGCCAGTTTTGGAGCAATCTCGGCTTCGATGTCATCGATTACCTTGCTCGTGTCTGCCGAGGATTTGTTGTAGAAAACATTCAGCATGCGGCTCAAAGTGCGACCCGAGCGCTCCAGGGCGACAATGGTGTTTTCAAATGTGGGCTCACCTGCTTCGAGAATCGCATCCACCTCTGCCAGCTGCTCCGCGCAACCGGCATAAAACGCCGGAAGGTAGTGCTCGTCTCTAATTCGCGTGAAATCAGGAAGCTCGTAGGGAAGTTCACTAACCTTCGCGAACGGATTTGTGAGTTCGAATTCTTCGGCGTTGAAAGTCATAGCGCCAGCCTAAAACAAAGTCGGGACCGAATAATCCGGTCCCGACCTCATTCAGGCGTTTGGAATCTAGGATTTAGGCCTCAGCCTGCTCTGCTAGCACAACGTCCGACATAGACACCTCAGTGGACTCGTTCCAACCGAGGATGGCAATACGGCCCACAGATTTCAAATCCGTCTCAAAGACTCGGATGCGCTCGAGCTCGGCGGCGGGAGCATTCAACGTGGCACTCGCTACCTCGGCCTTCATCGAAACCTTGGCATCCGACTTTGCTTTGCGCAGGTGGAAAAGCGCAGTCTGGGCTAGTGAAAGCAAGCCAGCGTTGGCGGCATCGGTGCCCTCGATGGTTTCATCTACCGTCGGCCAGCTGGAACGGTGAATGGAACCGGCATCGGTTTGCCACCAAGACCAAACCTCATCGGTTGCGTACGGGAGGAACGGTGCGAAGAGTCGCAACATGACGTGCAGGGCCCGGCGAAGAGCGATTGCTGCCGAGGCTTGCTGAGCACTCGAGTACGTTCCCGTTGCGTTGTAGGCGCGTTCCTTGACCAATTCGAGGTAATTGTCGGTGAAGTTCCAGAAGAAGTGCTCTGCGAGTTCCAGGGCCTTGGTGTGGTCGTAGGCCTCAAAAGCAGCTGTGGCGTCCCGGACAACATCTCCCAGCGCTAGCAGCAGCGACTGGTCGACCGGCTCAGTAACCTCGGTGTGACCGGCAGGGACCTCAAACGAGAGCGAGAACTTCGCTGCATTCAAGACCTTCACCGCGAGACGGCGTCCGACCTTCATCTGCCCCTCGTCGAAGGCGGCGTCAGTTCCGAGGCGAGCGGACGCGGCCCAGTAGCGCACTGCGTCTGCACCGTGATTGTCGATTGGCTCGGCGGGAACGACCACGTTGCCCTTCGACTTCGACATCTTCTTGCGGTCAGGATCAAGAATCCAACCCGAGATGGCTGCATTGGACCAAGGCAGCTGACCGTGCTCCTGCTCTGCACGCAGCACGGTCGAAAACAGCCAGGTGCGGATGATGTCTTGACCCTGCGGGCGAAGGTCGTAAGGGAAGACCTTGGCGAACTTCTCGGGGTCTGAAATCCATCCACCGGCAAGCTGCGGTGTGAGCGATGAAGTGGCCCAGGTGTCCATGATGTCTACCTCGCCGATGAATCCGCCAGCTACTCCACGCTGCTCAGGGCTGTAACCTGCAGGAACGTCAGTGGAAGGATCGACCGGAAGCTGGGAGTCGTCAGGCAGAATCACGTTGTCGAAGTCGGGGTTTCCGTCGGCATCGAGCGGGTACCAGACCGGGATAGGCACACCGAAGAAACGCTGGCGGCTAATCAACCAGTCACCGGCAAGACCGTTAACCCAGTTCTCGTAGCGCACGCGCATGAAATCCGGGTGGAATGCAAGCTGCTTGCCGAGTTCGATAAGTCTTTCGCGAAGCGCGGCATCGCGTCCGCCATTGCGGATGTACCACTGACGCGTCGAAACGATTTCGAGCGGCTTATCGCCCTTCTCGAAGAACTTGACCGGATGCATGATGGCCCGCGGTTCACCGATCATGTCACCGGATTCTTGAAGGAGTTCCACGATGCGCTGTTGAGCCGAAAACACGGTCTTGCCGGCGATCTCGGCGTATGCGGCAAGGCCAGCCGGACTCTGGATCGCTTCAGGGGCCTCGCTGATAATGCGACCATCGAAACCGATGATTGCGCGGTTTGGAAGGTCGAGTTCGCGCCACCAAATGACATCGGTAACGTCACCGAAGGTGCAGATCATTGCGATTCCTGAACCCTTGTCGATCTGAGCGAGACGATGCGCTACGACCGGCACCTCGACATTGAACAACGGACTGCGAACGGTCTTGCCGAACAGCTTCTGGTAACGCTCGTCATCTGGATGCGCTACCAACGCGACACAGGCCGGAATGAGTACTGGGCGAGTGGTCTCAACGTAAATCTTGCCGCCTTCCCAAAGTTCTGGGTCGACATCGAAACCTACGCGGTGATACGCTCCCGGCATCTCCTTGTCTTCAAGCTCTGCTTGAGCCACCGCGGTGCGGAAGGTGACGTCCCACAGGGTAGGCGCCATGGACTGGTACGCCTCGCCGCGGCGCACGTTGTTCAAGAAGGCCTTCTGAGAAACCGCTTGGGCGTCCGGTGAGATGGTTTGGTAGGTCTGGGCCCAGTCAACCGAGAGGCCGAGCTTCCTCCAGAGTGCCTCGAACTGCTTTTCGTCCTCGGTGGTTAGGCGCTCACAGAGCTCGATGAAATTGCGACGTGAAATCGGAATCTGATCGGCCGCCTTGGCCGACTTGTTGTCGCCTCCCTCGAACGGCGGGACAAAGCCTTCCACGTAGGGGAGGCTCGGGTCGCAGCGAACGCCAAAATAGTTCTGCACGCGACGCTCGGTCGGTAGTCCGTTGTCGTCCCATCCCATTGGGTAGTACACCTCGAAGCCCGACATCCGCTTGTAGCGCGCTACGACGTCGGTGTGGGTGTATGAGAACACGTGACCGACGTGCAGCGAACCCGAAACGGTCGGCGGTGGGGTGTCAATCGAGAAGATTTGCTCACGCGGAGTTTCGCGTCTGAAACGGTAGACCCCGGACTCTTCCCAGCGCAGGCTCCATTTTTCTTCGAGACCCTCGACGCCGGCCTTATCGGGCGTGGTTGCAGAAGCTAGAAAATGGGCGTTAGTCACGTGAAAAGTCTCCAAAAATAGGTGTGGTTACAGGTTAACATTGATGGCAGAAAACCTTTTGCTAATTGGCCGCTGAGCCATGCTCGTGAAAGCAGCACCTCTGACCAGGAAAGCCCCATGTACCCGAAGCAAAATCCGCTCGTAAATGCCGCGCCTGTGGCAGGTTCAAATGGCCTTGGAGTGAACCCAAGCCCAAGTTTTCCTGAGGTTGAAAAGAGCATTCTCGAGTTCTGGGGCAAAGATTCCACTTTTCAGGCGAGCATCGACCAGCGCAAAGCGGCCGCCGCGCAAGAATTCGTCTTCTACGACGGGCCACCGTTTGCCAACGGCCTCCCACACTACGGACATCTGCTCACCGGTTACGTGAAGGATGCGATTCCGCGCTTCAAAACCATGCAGGGCTATCGCGTTGAGCGACGTTTTGGTTGGGACACCCACGGTCTTCCGGCTGAAGTTGAAGCCGAGCGTCAACTGGGCATCTCGGGCCGTCCCGAGATTGAGAAATACGGCATCGACAAGTTCAACGCATACTGCCGCACATCGGTTTTGAAGTACACCCAGGATTGGCGAACCTACGTGACCCGCCAGGCACGATGGGTTGACTTCGACAACGACTACAAGACGCTCGACAAGAGTTACACCGAATCGGTGCTCTGGGCTTTCAAGCAGTTGCACGACAAGGGTCTGATCTACGAGGGCTTCAAGGTGCTCGCGTACTGCTGGCGCTGCGAGACTCCACTTTCGAACCACGAACTTCGCATGGACGATGAGGTTTACAAGAACCGTCAGGACCAGACTCTGACGGTCACCTTCCCAATCACAGCCGACCAGCCACTGGCAGGTGTGCGTATTCTGGCGTGGACCACTACTCCTTGGACTCTGCCAACCAACTTCGCTCTCGCGGTTGGGCCTGAAATCTCATACGCCGTTGTGCCTGCCGGACCGAACGGTGCCGCCGACGGGGGAGCAGCCGGTGAGGTTCGCTACCTGCTTGCCAAATCGCTGGTTGCCGGTTACGCCAAAGACTTGGGATACGAATCGGGAGACGCTGCGCTCGCCGCAATTTCCGAGACCTACCTCGGACGCGAACTCGAGGACATCGCGTATGAGCCGCTGTTCGATTACTACCTTGACGAAACCAAGTTCGATGTCTCGAATGCGTGGAAGGTGCTGGTCGACGACTACGTAGCCGACGGAGATGGTACCGGCATCGTTCACCAGGCGCCTGCTTACGGTGAGGATGACCAGCGAGTCTGCAACGCGGCAGGCATCCCAACCTATGTCAGCATCGATGAGCGCGGTTGCTACAACTCGATCATCACCGACTTTGTGGGCCAGCACGTGTTCGACGCCAACAAGCCGATCTCGCAACTGCTCAAGGCAAATGGTCGAGTGCTGCGTCAAGCCTCATACGAGCACCCATACCCGCACTGCTACCGATGCAAGAATCCGCTGATCTACAAGGCCGTTTCGTCTTGGTTCGTTGAGACCACCAAGCTGCGCGACCGCATGCTCGAGCTGAACCAGCAGATTGATTGGACTCCCGAACACACCAAAGACGGTTCCTTCGGTAAGTGGCTGGAAAACGTCCGTGACTGGGCCATCAGCCGCAACCGTTTCTGGGGTGCGCCGATTCCGGTTTGGAAGTCGGACGACCCTAATTACCCACGCATCGATGTCTACGGTTCGCTGGATGAGCTCGAGCGCGACTTCGGTGTTCGGCCGGAGGATTTCCACCGTCCAGTGATCGACGAATTAACTCGTCCGAACCCAGACGACCCAACCGGTAGATCAACCATGCGTCGTGTGCCTGAGGTTCTCGATTGCTGGTTCGAGTCCGGCTCGATGCCTTTCGCGCAGGTGCATTACCCGTTTGAGAACCGTGACTGGTTTGAGACTCACAACCCGGGTGACTTCATCGTCGAATACGTTGGCCAAACCCGTGGCTGGTTCTACACCCTGCACGTAATGGCCACTGCGCTGTTCGACCGTCCCGCCTTCAAGTCGGTGGTTTCGCACGGAATCATCCTCGGTAATGACGGCCAGAAGATGTCAAAGTCTCTTCGCAACTATCCGGATGTGAACGAGGTCTTCGATCGCGATGGCGCCGACGCGATGCGCTGGTTCCTGCTCTCGAGCCCGATCCTTCGAGGCGGAAACCTGATTGTCACCGAGCAGGGCATTCGCGAAGGTGTTCGCCAAGTGCTGTTGCCACTCTGGAACACCTTCTACTTCTTCACGCTATACGCCAACGCTGCGAACTACGAAGCGAAGCGATCGACTTCTTCAACCGATGTTCTGGACCGCTACCTTCTGGCAAAAACTCGTGATCTGATTGTTGATGTCGAGGCCGCCATGAACCGGTTCGACACCTACTCGGCTGCTAGCACACTTCGCGACTTCGCAGATGTGCTGACCAACTGGTACGTCCGTCGTTCACGCGATCGTTTCTGGGTCGGCTCCGAGGAGGCATTCGACACGCTGTTCACCGTGCTCGAGACGGTATGCCGCGTAGCCGCTCCGCTACTTCCTATGGTTACCGAGCAGGTCTGGCAGGGTCTCACCGGCGGACGTTCGGTGCATCTCGAAAATTGGCCTGACCCGACCGAATTCCCAGCAGATGAAGATTTGGTTGCTGCCATGGATCAGGTGCGCACCGTGAGTTCGGTTGCGCTTGGTCTTCGCAAGACCAACTTCCTGCGGGTGCGACTGCCTCTGGGCAAACTAACCGTTGTCACCAAAGCTGCCGCCTCGCTCGAGCCATTTAGCGAAATCATCGCGGATGAGCTCAACGTCAAGCAGGTGCAGCTCGTTGAACTATCGCTCGACTCGACTACCGAATTCGGTGTCATCAAGCGTCTGACCGTCAACGCGCGAGCCGCTGGACCGCGCATCGGCAAAGTCGTGCAGGAGGCCATCGCACAGGCAAAGGCGGGCAACTGGAGCGATGCCGACAACAAGGTTGTGGCCGGCGGAATTGAACTAATCGAGGGCGAGTACTCGATCGATTTGGTTGCGAACTTTGCTGACGGTGAGGAAGGCAAGCAAAACACCGATTTGATCGGCATCCTGCCATCAGGGGGCTTTCTGATACTCGATGCCACGGTGACTCCGGAGCTGGCTGCTGAGGGTCTTGCTCGCGATGTGATTCGCGGTGTTCAGCAGGCCCGAAAGGACGCCGACTTCGATGTTAGCGACCGCATCCGCCTAAAGATCACGGGCGATGCAAGCGTGCTTGAAGCCGTGCAGGCACATGCCGAACTGGTGAAGAGCGAGACCTTGGCGCTCGAGTTGGAGACCGTTGAGGCGCCGGCGAGCCAGGTTTCAGTCGGTGACGGTCAGAGCGTTGACATTGTGGTGACCAAGCTTTGAGCGAAGAGCGCGAGTACGACAGCGAGCTCGATAGCCTCTCGGCAGACTCGGTGATCTTTGGTGACGATGAGTCGATTGATGTTGACCAATACGAACCCGAGTTCGGCGATGAAGACGAAGACGATGGCTGGGCCAAGCTGGCCCAGACGGTCGAAGACGATCTAGTTGCGCGCATTCCGGAGCACAAACTAAGGCCGCGCTTGGAGCCGACCCGTCGTGCTGTCGAATTGCTCGGCGACCCGCAAAAGGCATACCGCGTCATTCACGTGACCGGAACCAACGGTAAGACTTCGACAACTCGATTCATTGAGCGCATTCTGCGTGAGCAGGGGCTGCGAACCGGTCGATTCACCAGTCCACACCTGGTGCGACTGAACGAACGCATGTCGATCGATGGCGAACCAGTCAGCAATGAGCGTCTCTATTCGGTTTGGCAGGAAATCAAGCCGCTTATTGAAATTGTGGATGCGCAGCTTGAAGCTGAGGGTGATACCAAACTCACCTTCTTCGAGGCGCTCGCGGTCCTAGGTTTTGCTGTCTTTGCTGATGCGCCAGTCGATGTTCTCGTGCTCGAAGTCGGAATGGGCGGGGAGTGGGATTCCACGAATGTTGCCGATGGCGACGTCGCCGTGTTCACCCCTATTTCGATGGATCACGCCGAACGACTCGGCAACACTATTTCGGAAATTGCGACCACTAAGTCAGGCATTATCAAGCCCGGTGCGTTTGTGGTCACAAGTCGACAGGTGCCTGAAGCGCTCGAGGTGATTCGAGCCAAGGCTGCGTCGACCGCGGATCAGTTGGCTGAATACGGCGACCGATTCGAGGTCCTGGAGACGGTTCCGACCGACCTAGGTCAAACATTTAGGGTTCGCACATTGGCCGGTGAGTATCAGGACATTCATTTGCCGGTGCACGGCGCCTATCAGGCCGAGAACGCCGCCCTCGCGATCGCAGCCGTAGAGGCATTCATGGGTTTTGGCAACGTTCGAATCATCGACGACGTAATCCGAGCCTCGCTCGCCGACGCCTCGTCTCCGGGACGACTTCAGGTGCTGCAGCGCGAACCCCTTATTTTGCTCGATGCCGCTCATAATCCCGGCGGGGCAGAGGCTCTATCTCAGGCTCTTGCTACCAGTTTTGCCAAACCGTATGCGATCGGCGTCATCGGAGTCCTAGGCGACAAGGACGCGACGGCTTTTTTCGAGGCGCTGGACGATTCGCTGATCGAGGTTGTGATCACGCAGTCGAATTCGCCAAGAGCCACTCCCGCGGATGAGCTGGCGCAGACTGCTCGCCGAGTGCTCGGTTCGGATCGCGTTCACGTGGAGCCGAAGCCGCTGGCTGCCATCGAACTTGCGACATCTCTGTTGCCGGTGGCCGAGTCCCTGCGGGGTGCAGTCGTTGTGACTGGCTCGATCACGCTAATCGGTGAGGTTTTGAAGCTCAAGCAGAAAGAGATCGATCAAGATGGCTAGAACTCGCGCTCCGCGGCAGCGTTCGGTGCAGCGCACCCTTGGTTCCATGGTGCTTGGTTTTGAATCATTCATCATTTTCTTCGCAACCTTGGTGGCCTTCGGATTTGACAAAGAAAATGGGCCAACAATTTGGACAGTTGGTTTATCGCTGGCTTTCCTGCTTGTCGTGACTCCAGCCTTCTTGGGACCAAAGTGGAGTTACTACTGGGGTTGGCTATTGCAACTGGCCATGTTGGCGACCGCGTTTTGGGTGCCACTCATGTGGCTGGTCGGAATCATCTTCATCGGCATCTGGACTTGGGGCATGCTTGCCGGGGCCGGTATCGATAGAGCCAAAGCGTTTCTGGAAAGCCAACAAAATACCGCCGATCTGGTGGTTACTGACGTTGTCGATGTCACCGAATCGAAAAATCCACACAACTCGAACTAACTGACGAATCCATCCAAAGAAGGCAGGTAAAAATGTCAGAGCTTCAGCAAACCCTAGTGCTCATCAAGCCAGATGGCGTCAAGCGCAACCTGATTGGTGAAATCATCCGCCGTATCGAAGCCAAAGGCTATGTCATCGCTGATATTCGAAAGCTGCAGGCCACTCGCACCTTGCTCGCAGCTCACTATGCCGAGCACGAGGGAAAACCGTTCTACGAGCCGCTGGTTGAGTTCATGCTTTCGGGAGAGACGGTTGCTTTGAAGGTCGAGGGTCACCGAGTCATCGAGGGATTCCGCGCTCTTGCCGGAACCACAGACCCGACTACCGCCGCACCTGGCACCATTCGCGGTGATCTAGGTCGCGACTGGGGTTTGAAGGTTCAGCAGAATCTAGTCCACGGCAGCGACTCGCCCGAATCTGCAGCGCGCGAACTTGCTCTCTGGTTCGCCTAGGACGAGCGTTTAGTTCCAGCCAAACATCTGGGCCCACTGGCTCCAGAATTTCACGACGATGATCGCGATCAGAATCACCTCGGTCATGAGCGTGAACACCCAGGCCCAGTTGCGCGTCCGCTCAAAAAAACCAATGGTGCGAATCGGAACGGGGATGATGTCTTCGGCGGTCAGATATGTCCACAGGTGCCAGAACATTGGAATTGTGCCTGCCCAAGCGACCATGCAGTAAGGGCAGAGGGCTCCGATTTCGAAAATGGCCTGGTAGGCAAGCCAAATCACGAAGGTGAAGCCGAGGGTGATGCCGACCATGAAGGTGTTCCAGAACCAGCGCGTGAAGCGCGCGCCAGCGAGAACTGCAACGCCCACCGCGATGGGGAACATGAAGGCGCTCAGGCCGATAAGCGGGTTTGGAAAACCGAAAAGCTTAGCCTGGTGAGACAGCATCACAGATTTGCAAGAAATGATTGTATTGAGGTCGCAACTGAGCACGGCATCAGGGTTCGCGGCCACATGAAGACGTTCTAGGGTCAGCGCAAAAGCGCCGATCCAACCGGTGATTCCACCGAGAATTAGGACCCAGGCAAGGCCAATAGTGCCACCAAAAGTTTCTCTGGTCTTCTTGATCGCAACATCACTCACAAGGCAAGTATGACACCGGAAACTGAGACGACACTGGCAGCTGAGTGACTTTTCGGGTTCTTTTTGGCATACTTGAGAGCAGTTGAAGCGGCCACACCCGCATCGACGCAAGTTTTTCAAGGACCAGGCGCTCTAATCGCTTAAGACCCGCCTATTCAAGGCAATTGGGCAGCGTACGCGCAAGACAAATGGTTGCTTGACACAGGTTTGGTTGTTTGCACCCCGCGAGCAACAGAGATTAGAGCCCTTAGGGCTAGTGAGTGTGGCCTAGCGCTAGAGGCAGCTTGGAGCCACCTTAAATGGTGAACAAAAAAGAAAACGCTGAAAATCCGTCTGCCGCTGCAACCGCAGCTGAACCGGTAGCAAAAAAGGCAACTCGAAGCCGCGCTAAGGCGAGTTCCGCCAAATCTGTAAAGAACGTTGAATCTGAAACGTCTGCAGCGGCTGCGCACGAGTCAACGGTCATTGGCACGTCGAGCTCGACCGACGTACCCGTCAAGAAATCTACGGGCCGACGCAGTTCTGCAAAAAAGAGCGAGGATGCGAACGCCGAATCCTCAGCAGTCGCCCCTTCGCAAATCGTCGACGCTGCGGCAGACGAATCAAAGACGGCCGCTAAGCGCCCAGCCAGACGATCGACGAAGGCAACCAAATCTAGCGAAGCGATCGAGAATTCTGAGTCGACGGCACCCGCAGCGCCTGCAGCTTTCTCGGCAACCTCACTGATGTTCATGGCTCCCGATCTTCCGACTCCGGTCGTTGATCCGAAGAAGGGGCACATCATCGAGCAGCCTGCTGCCGATGGCGAGAGCCACCTGCGTCGCCGTTCACGTCGTCGCGCCGGTGAGGCAGTCGAGGGTGAGGCCGCGCCAAATGTCGTGGTGAAGGTTCGTGAGCCGCGCGCTCCGAAAGAACCTAGCAACGAGCCGCAGCGAGTCAAAGGTTCGACCCGACTAGAAGCTAAAAAGCAGCGCCGCCGCGATGGTCGCGATGCAGGTCGACGTCGCACGGTCATCACCGAATCTGAATTTTTGGCCAGACGTGAAGCCGTGGATCGCACCATGGTTGTCCGTTCGAAAGACGGCAAGATTCAGATCGGCGTTCTCGAAGACGGAATTCTGGTTGAGCACTACGTCGCTAAAGCCTCGGAGGCGAGCCTGATCGGCAACGTCTACCTAGGCAAGATTCAGAACGTTTTGCCTTCAATGGAGGCAGCCTTCGTAGATATCGGTCGTGGTCGCAATGCCGTCCTCTATTCGGGTGAGGTTGATTGGGAGCTCGCTGAGACTGGCAATCAGCCTCGACGCATCGAGCTGGCCCTCAAATCGGGTGACACGGTGCTCGTGCAGGTTACTAAAGACCCTGTCGGTCAAAAGGGTGCTCGTCTAACCAGTCAGGTGTCACTCCCAGGTCGCTACCTGGTCTACGTGCCGAACGGTTCCATGAACGGCATTTCACGCAAGTTGCCTGATAGCGAACGCGCTCGCTTGAAAAAGATTCTCAAGGAGATCCTTCCTGAGGACGCCGGTGTGATTGTGAGAACTGCTGCCGAAGGCGCGACAGAGGAACAGCTAACGCTCGATGTTCAGCGCCTCCAGGCTCAGTGGGAAGACATCCAGAAGAAGGTGGAGAAGGGCAACGCCCCGGCCATGCTTCACAGCGAGCCTGACCTGCTGGTCAAGATCGTTCGAGATGTTTTCAACGAAGACTTCCAGAAGATGGTCATCTCAGGTGATGACGCGAGGGGCACGATCGAGGAATACTTAGCCTCGGTTGCGCCGGACCTGCTCGAGAGAGTCGAGAACTACGTCGGCGAGAAGGATGTCTTCGACGAGTACCGAGTGGGCGAACAGATTGCAAAAGCCCTCGATCGCAAGGTTTACCTTCCTTCGGGAGGTTCGTTGGTAATTGACCGCACCGAAGCCATGACAGTGGTTGACGTCAACACCGGTAAGTTTGTCGGTTCAGGTGGAAACCTCGAAGAAACCGTCACCAAGAACAACCTCGAGGCGGCCGAAGAAATCGTTCGTCAGCTTCGACTGCGCGACATCGGTGGCATCATCGTGGTCGACTTCATCGATATGGTTTTGGAATCGAACCGGGATCTCGTCTTGCGTCGATTGATCGAGTGTTTGAGTCGTGACCGCACTAAGCACCAGGTGGCTGAAGTCACCTCGCTCGGTTTGGTTCAGATGACTCGCAAAAAGCTCGGAATTGGACTCCTCGAGGCATTCAGCGAGCCGTGTGAGGCTTGCGCCGGTCGCGGTGTAATTGTTCACCACGAACCGATCATGCGTCACAAGGTGCACCCGATGGAAGATAACTCGGGCAAGTCAAACAAGTCGAAAAAGGACCGCAATCGCGGTGGTGACAAAGACAAGGCTGACAAGAAACCCACCGAGACAGCCAAGGTTGTGACCGCTGAGAAGGCGGTCGAGCTCGGCAGCGTGATTTCTAAGATTGCCGCTTCGACGGTTGCCGCTCACGAGGCCGCTGGGGAGCCGTCACCGATTGTTCTCCCGCCGGTCAAGGCCGTTGAGGATGCGCCGGCGGCAGAACCCTCGAGTGACCCTGCAACCGCGGTGAGCGCTAACCCTGAGAAGCTTCTAGAGGCCGTTCTAGAGGCGCTGCCTGAACCAGCTGCTCCGGGACAGGGGCGCGCTAGCGGGCGCCGCAAGCCGCGCCGAGCCTCAAGCGCTGGCCCATCCAGTGAATCGGAAGGCAACTAAACCGATTGTAAAAATGGGCAAACTCGGCTTCAAAAGAGTTTGACCTAAATTGTCGGTCGATGTAGACTAGACCCTCGTTGCCCGTGTGTTTTCGGCGCAACATCATCAATTCGAGGGCGGTTAACTCCGCGTACGAAGTTCTTAGAAGAGGTAACCCTGTGGTTTACGCAGTTGTCCGCTCAGGCGGCCGCCAGGAAAAGGTGTCAGTCGGCACCATCGTAACGATGGACCGCGTCAAGGCAGATGCCAACGGCAAGATTCAGCTTTCAGCAGTGCTTCTGGTCGATGGTGACAAGGTCACTACCGACCCAGCAGCCCTAGCAAAGGTCAAGGTCACCGCCGAGGTTCTAAACGACCTCCGTGGCCCAAAGATCATCATCCAGAAGTACAAGAACAAGACCGGTTACAAGAAGCGCCAGGGCCACCGTCAGGAGCTCACCCGCGTTCAGATCACCGAGATCAAGTAAGCAAAGGACTGAACGACAATGGCATCCAAAAAGGGCGTAAGCTCAACCCGCAACGGTCGTGACTCGAACGCACAGCGCCTAGGCGTCAAGCGTTACGCAGGTCAGGTAGTCAACGCAGGCGAGATCCTAGTTCGCCAGCGCGGAACCCACTTCCACCCAGGCGCAAACGTAGGCAAAGGCAAGGACGACACCCTGTTCGCTCTCGCTGCCGGCGCTGTCGAGTTCGGCACCAAGGGTGGCCGCCGCGTTGTAAACGTGGTTGAGGCTGCCTAAGCAAAACCAAACTTAAACAGTCAAGGCGGGCCACGTGCTCGCCTTTGCTGTTTCTGCGGCCGCGAGGCGCATACCCGCTAAATTCAGTTCAAGAACAACGAAAGGACAGCCGATGATTAGCTTCGTCGATCAGGTGACGCTGCACCTACGTGCCGGAAACGGCGGCGACGGTTGTGCGTCGATCAAACGTGAGAAATTCAAGCCGCTGGCTGGGCCGGATGGCGCCGATGGTGGCAACGGTGGAAGCATCTCACTCGTAGCAGACCCGAGCGTCACCACGCTCCTCGACTATCACTTCTCGCCTCACCGGCACGGTGGTGACGGTGGCGATGGCGCCGGAGACTTCCGTAATGGCGCCAAAGGCGCCGACGTCAAGTTGCCTGTTCCGGTTGGCACGGTTGTGCGAAACGCAAAGGGATTACCGATTGCCGACCTCGATGAGCCCGGCATGGAACTCGTTGTGGCCGAAGGTGGTCTTGGCGGACTAGGCAACGCAGCCCTTTCGAGCTCGAAGCGCAAGGCGCCGGGTTTCCACCTTCTTGGTGTGCCTGGTTGGCAAGGCGACATCATCCTCGAACTCAAAACCGTGGCGGATGTTGCGCTGGTCGGATACCCGAGCGCTGGAAAGTCGAGTCTGATCGCGGCTATGAGCGCTGCGCGTCCCAAGATTGCCGACTACCCGTTCACAACCTTGCACCCAAATTTGGGTGTGGTTCAGGCCGGAGAAACCCGTTACACGATTGCGGATGTGCCGGGGCTGATCGAGGGCGCTTCGGAGGGCAAGGGTCTTGGTCTCCAGTTCCTGCGTCACGTCGAACGTTGCTCTGCACTCCTGCACGTCATCGACTGTGGAACCCTTGAGCCTGGTCGTGACCCGCTGAGTGACCTCGACAAGATTTTGGTTGAACTGGACGCCTATGAGGTTCCAGAGGGTCAACTGCCGTTGACTCAACGACCTCAGTTGATTGCGCTCAACAAGGCCGACCTACCTGACGCGCGTGAACTTGCCGAGTTTGTGAAGCCAGACTTAGAAGCGCGCGGCTACAAGGTGTTCATCATTTCGGCGGCTAGCCACGACGGTCTTCGCGAACTCAATTACGCGCTAGCACAGCTCGTGGAGCAGGCTCGCAAGGAACGAGCAGCGGTTCCGGTGAAGCCTCGCATCACACTCATGCAGGCTCGTCGCGACGAGGCGCAGTTCACCGTGACCAAGGAGCAGACTCCAGACGGAGAAATCTTCCGCGTGATTGGCGTCAAGCCCGAACGCTGGGTCGCTCAGACCATTTTTGGCAATGAGGAAGCCGTTGGCTACCTTGCCGACCGCCTTGCCAAGATTGGCCTCGAGGACGCGCTTTTCAAAGCTGGTGCAACCGCGGGCTCAACCGTTGTCATCGGCGCGGGTGAAGGCGTCGTCTTTGACTGGGAGCCAACTATCGCATCGGCCGGAGAGCTCATCGCAGGGCCTCGTGGCACGGATGCGCGACTCGATCAGCGCGAACGTCGCACCACCAAGGATCGCCGCGAAGAGTATGCCCTGCGCATGGGTGCAAAGGCTGCCGCTCGCGAAGAACTTCGCAAGGAAGGCGAAGCCGGAATCTGGAAGGACACCAAGTAATTGGTCATCGTCGACAGAACTCAGCTGCCGCTCGCAAAGCGTGTTGTAGTCAAGGTTGGTTCGTCCTCTATTAGCGGAGCGAACGAGTCGAAAATTGATTCGTTGGTTGAAGCACTGGCAGCAGCGCACGCACGTGGAACCCAAGTAATTCTGGTCTCTTCGGGTGCGATCGCCACCGGCATGCCGCTTTTGAAACTCGATAGCAAGCCTGAAGATCTGCCAACCTCTCAAGCTCTTGCCGCCGTCGGGCAAAGTCGACTAATCGCGCGTTACCAAGCAAGCCTTGAGCGCTTTGGGATTATCGCTGGCCAGGTCTTGCTAACCTCGGGCGACCTCGAGGGTGAGGAGACCCGTCAGAACGCAGCTCGGGCGATGGAACGACTTGTCGAGCTTCGCGTCCTGCCTATTGTCAATGAAAATGACACGGTGGCAACCCAGGAAATCCGTTTTGGTGACAATGACCGTCTTGCCGCCTTGGTGGCAGTCTTGGTTCAGGCGGATGCGCTCGTGCTGCTGAGTGATGTCGACGCGCTTTATGACATGCCTCCGAGCAAGCCCGGTGCGGCACGGATCGAATTTGTGCCTGCGGGTGCAACCCTGGACGACATTGAAATCGGCGGAACCAGCACGGGTGTCGGAACCGGTGGGGCTGTAACCAAGGTTGGTGCCGCTCGAGTCGCAACCGATTCGGGAGTCAGCGTTCTGCTAACCAGCACCGACAATGTCGCTGCCGCTCTCGACGGCCAGCCGGTCGGTACCTTCTTCGAAGCAGCCGCTGCGGGCTAAAGTTTTCCTATGGCAACTGCAATCGACAAAATCCAACTCGCCAAGAATGCCTCGGGTTCGCTAGCCCAGGCCACCACCGGGCAGAAAAACGATGTGCTGCGCCAAATTGCTGCGCTCCTGATCACTCGAACGCCCGAGATTCTCGAGGCAAACGCTGTTGACGTTGCCAACGCTGCAGAGAATGGCGTCAGCGAGAGCCTGGTTGACCGACTGCGTTTGACCGAGGCACGCATCCAGGAGATTGCCAACGCGGCTCTCTCGATTGTCAATTTGCCAGACCCGATCGGTGATGTTTTGCGTGGCATGACCCTACCGAACGGCCTGAAGTTGACTCAGATTCGGGTGCCGCTCGGAGTGATCGGCTGCATCTACGAGGCCCGCCCAAACGTGACCATCGACATAGCGACCCTTGCCATCAAGAGCGGTAATGCTGCTGTTTTGCGCGGCGGTTCGGCAGCCCAAAACACCAACACTGTTCTTGTAGGCGTGCTTCAGGATGCATTGGCGCAAGCAGGGCTCAACCGCAATGCAATTCAGTCTGTGGATGAGTTCGGCCGCGATGGCGGTCTCGAGATGATGCGTGCCGTCGGTTTGATTGACGTCCTGATTCCACGAGGCGGTGCCGGTCTAATTCAGCAGGTCGTCCAGGAAGCAAAGGTGCCAACGATTCAGACCGGTGATGGCGTCGTGCACATATTTGTTGACGAGACAGCCCGTCTCGACTGGACGCTCGATATTGTCACCAACGCAAAGGTTCAGCGCCCAAGCGTCTGTAACGCTGTCGAGACAGTCCTGGTGCACGCCGGTGCCGCCGAGCGCATCCTTCCCTCGCTACTCGACGCTCTGGGGGAGCGAGGCGTCACCATTCACGGTGATGAGGCGGCTCAAAACGCATACTTCCCAACGGTCCCGGCGACCGAGGAAGACTGGGCGGCCGAGTACCACGATCTGGATTTGGCTGTGAAAGTCGTTGCCAACCTGGATGAGGCCCTGGCTCACATTGAGAAGTACTCAACCAAGCACACCGAGGCCATCATCACCGAAAACGTAGAAAATGCCGAGCGATTCCTCGCCGAGGTCGATGCTTCAACGGTGATGGTTAATGCTTCGACGCGCTTCACCGACGGTGGCGAATTTGGTTTTGGTGCCGAAGTGGGCATCTCGACTCAGAAGCTTCACGCCCGCGGGCCAATGGGTCTGGCCGAGTTGACCAGCACCAAGTGGATTGTTCGCGGCTCGGGGCACGTCCGCGCTGGTTCGGCCGGCTCGCAAACGGTTTAGGCTAATCTAGAGGCAAGCTTTAGGAGTTCAAATGTCACGTATTTTGGCTGAGGGTGCAGCACACATCACTTACCCGTTCCCAACCTTTGTGTTTGGAGCCATCGCGCTGGGTACCTTCATTCTTCTCGGTGTTATCACCTGGTCATACCGTGACGTCGCAAACCGCCACGACCACAAGTCGGGCGATTCAAGCTCGCACCACTAAAAAAGCCTCGGCAGCCCGAGGTTAGCTAGGGGAAGTTAGCGAATGACCGAACACTCCAAACGCCGTATCGGCGTCATGGGTGGCACATTCGACCCCATTCACAACGGTCACCTCGTTGCCGCGAGTGAGGTCGCTGCCGCCTTTAAGCTCGACGAAGTCATTTTTGTGCCTACCGGGCAGCCCTGGCAGAAGAAGACAGTCAGCAACAGCGAACATCGTTATCTGATGACTGTCATCGCAACGGCGTCTAACCCTCGCTTCACCGTGAGCCGGGTAGACATTGACCGCCCAAGCGCGACCTACACGGTCGACACGCTTCGAGACCTCTCGGCAGCCCACCCCGAAGACGAACTGTTTTTCATTACGGGTGCGGATGCGATCACGCAAATCCTGGGTTGGAAAGACGCCGATCAACTTTGGGGGCTGGCAACGTTTGTTGCCGTTACTCGTCCAGGGCATGAATTGAAGTTACCTTCGGCTCCGCAGGGGGCAATTGAGGTGCTTGAAATTCCGGCTCTCGCGATTTCTTCAACTGACGTTCGTCACCGCGCCGCAACTGGGATGCCCCTTTGGTACCTGGTTCCGGACGGGATCGTTCAGTACATCGCAAAGTATGACCTTTATCGGGGTGAGACAGCTTGAGCGAAGAACCAAAATTCATGAGCCGTCGCGAATTGCGTGAGGCCGAGCGCGCGGGACTAATTCAACCGGTCGAACTGCCCTTTGACGCTGTTCCCAGGGTTGAAAAAGCAGAGGTGCCAATCGAGCCAACCGGCGAGGCCCTGACACGCAGGCAATTGCGCGAACTTGAAAAGACTGGGGGAGTGCTAGCTATTCACACCTCGCAGATTGAATTACCGCAGCTTCCGCCTGAAACTTCGACCGTCAGCGAAACCTGGTCGCCTGAGCCCGAAGCGGCCTCGGCTCCCGACGTTGATCTGGTGGTTGCCGAACGCGAGGAACCAATTACGGTGGCCAACCCGGTGGTCCCGATGCAGGGTCCAGCGGCCGAGCAGGGCGCATCCCTAATTCACGACGTGCCACTTCGCCAGGCTGAGCCACTGCGCCAAGATGATTTGGCGAGAGCCGAGGCTGTGGCAAGAGCCGCCCAAGTCGCCAGTGAATTCGAAGCCATTTTGAATGGCGCGGTTTCCAACGGCAGCTCTAAAAGAAAGCGTTCGAAGAAGTTCTATCTGATTTTGACGACGGCGATTCTGCTTGTCATCGTGGGAGGACTCTTCATTGCCGCCGCGTCGCTCGGCATCTTGAAGTAACCTTGGCTAGTCGCCAATCAAAGGGAACCATGACCGCAACCGCTAACGCCATCAAGCTCGCAAATGTCGCTGCCAACGCAGCAGCAGACAAGCTTGCCGAAAACATCATCGCCTGGGATGTCACCGAACTAACTCCGCTGAACGATGTGTTGATTTTGGCGTCTGCGCGCAATGAACGCCAGGTAAATGCGATTGCGGATGAGGTCGAGGCCAAAATGGCAGAGGCTGGAGTGAAGACGCTGCTTCGTGAGGGCAAGGCTCTTGGTCGCTGGGTTCTGCTTCACTTTGGTGAGGTTATTGTGCACATCATGCACGAGGAGGAGCGCGTGTACTACTCGCTCGAACGCCTGTACAAGGATCAGCCGGTTGTGAAACTGGAGTTGCCTGAGGTTCCCGAAACCGTATAAACTATCGGGGTTGCCTCGGCAACAAACCGATTCGGGCCTGTGGCGCAGCTGGTAGCGCACCTGCATGGCATGCAGGGGGTCAGGGGTTCAAGTCCCCTCAGGTCCACGATTGAAACCCTCTCCTCGGAGAGGGTTTTTTATTACCCGGCGGCCTTCGCCACTGTCATACATTTCGGCTTTATAAACTTCGGCGCAAAGCGGGAATATCGTTCGAAACCAAAAGATTTTTCTGCTTAGACTGAAGACTTATTGAGACAGTGAGGTCAGTAATGGTTGCCGGTGATTCCGCTATCAAACTTTCAAAGTTGACGAAGCGTTTTGGCGACTTTGTGGCGGTTGACAATCTTGACCTGGAAATCGCCGAAGGTGAATTTTTCTCGATGCTTGGCCCTTCCGGCTCGGGCAAAACTACCGTGTTGCGGATGATCGCCGGCTTTGAACTTCCATCCAGCGGAACGGTCCAGTTAGGCGCCGATGACGTAACCGATAAGGCACCTTTTGATCGCGATGTGAACACCGTTTTTCAGGATTACGCGCTGTTCCCTCACATGACAGTTCTCGAAAACGTCGCTTACGGCTTGCGGGTTCGGGGAGTTGGCAAGAAGGAACGCGAACAGCAGGCGTTGGCCGCTTTAGAAACGGTTCAGCTGGCCCATCTAGGAAGCCGCAAGCCGAATGAGCTCTCGGGCGGGCAACGTCAGCGCGTTGCGCTTGCCCGTGCCATCGTGGTCAAGCCAAAAGTGCTGCTGTTGGATGAGCCACTCGGTGCTCTGGACCTCAAACTGCGCGAGCAAATGCAGATCGAACTCAAGGCTCTGCAGCGCGAATTGGGTATCACTTTCATCTTCGTGACCCATGACCAAGAAGAAGCCCTGACTCTGAGCGACCGCGTGGCAGTGTTCAACAACGGTCGTATCGAACAGCTCGGTACGCCCGAAGAGCTTTACGACCGACCAGTGAGTGAATTTGTTGCGCGCTTCGTGGGCACCTCGAATGTCTTTTCAGCCGATGAAGCCAAAGCCATTCTCGGTATCGACTCGAAGGCATCCGTCAGACCGGAAAAACTTCGAATTACCGCGGCAACGGGCTCGGCGCCGAGTGACTTGCGTATTCCGCGTGCCATCGAGTGCACGGTTGAGGAGAGCGTTTACCTAGGAGTCGCCGTGCGCATCCACACGAAAACCAAGGCCGGTCAAAGAATTAGTGTCTTGGAACACGATTCACAACAGCGATGGCAGCGCGGCGAGTCGGTCAAGGTTTGGTTTGAAGAGCAGGATTTGGTCCGCATCGACTAGCGGGCAGTAGAGGGTTTGGCATTCGCCAAAAATCAAAGGAGAAGAAATGAAGTTCATGTCGGCACTCAAGGTGTCGGTCGTTGCAACGGCAGTGGCGCTGACCCTAAGCGCCTGTGGCACCGCAGCCACGCCAACCGCATCGTCCGATGTGCCCACCAAACTCGGCGCAAACGAGAAGACTCTTTCGCTACTCGGTTGGCCAGGTTACGCAGAAGACGGCAGCAATGACCCAAAGGTTGACTGGGTCACACCATTCGAGGAAGAGACCGGCTGCCAGGTCACTTTCAAGCCATACGGCACCTCGGACGAGGCCTTGAGCCTGTTCAAGACCGGTGACTACGACGCGATTGCAGCATCAGGTGACGCAACGCTGCGCCTCATCGCCGGTGGTCAGGTCGCGCCGCTAAACACCGATCTGATTCCTAACTACGCAAACGTCTACAGCTTCTTGAAGAACCGCGAGTGGAACACCGTCGATGGCAAGACCTACGGTGTGCCTCACGGCTACGGCGCAAACCTTTTGATGTACAACACCAAGGTCGTCAAGCCGGCTCCTACCTCATGGGATGTCGTTTTCGACAAGGCAAGCGCATACAAGGGCAAGGTGACCGCGTACGACTCGCCGATTTACATCGCCGATGCAGCGCTGTATCTGATGGTTCACAAGCCAGAGCTGGGCATCAAGAACCCTTATTCGCTGGATGAGACTCAGCTTGCCGCGGCGGTAGACCTGCTCAAGGCTCAGCGACAGAACATCGGTGAGTACTGGAGTGACTACCTAAAGTCGATCTCGGCATTTGAGTCGGGCGACACCGTGGTGGGCACCACCTGGCAGGTAATTCGCAACTCGATGTCGGCCAAGGCAACCGTTGAGGCAATCCTGCCTTCAGAGGGTGCTACCGGCTGGTCAGACTCGTGGATGATTTCTTCAACGGCCAAGAGTCCTAACTGTGCTTACGCCTGGTTGAACTACATCGACAGCCCGAAGGCCAACGCGGCCGCAACCGAGTACTTCGGTGAGGCTCCTGTAACTCAGGCAGCGTGTGACTTCATGGCAAGCAAGGACACTTGCGCGAGCTACCACGCTGGTGACGAGGCTTACGCCGCGAAGATCTGGTACTGGACCACTCCAATCACAAAGTGCCTAGACGGTCGCAAGGACGTTCAGTGCACCGACTACGCCCGCTGGACCGAAGCCTGGCAAGAGATCAAGGGCTAACAGTTAGCTAATGAGTATGAGTTCGAGGCCCGACGCCATGACCGGCGGCGCATCCGCGCGCACTAGTTTTGCGCGTCGGGTCTCGACCATGCTCTACTCGCGGCCGCGGACCCGACTTGGGCTTCTGCTCAGTGCACCGCTAGCCTGGCTCGTCCTCATTTATGTTGCGTCGCTTGCGGCCCTGCTGGTTACCGCGCTGTGGACGGTCGATGACTACACCGGTGCCATCAAGATGGAATGGACGTTCGACAACATCGTCCATGTGGTCACCGGATCGCTGTATCAAACTGTGACTTTGCGCACAGTGGGTGTTGCATTGCTGGTCACCGTTGTCGACCTAATCATCGCTCTGCCGATTGCATTCTTCATGGCGAAGGTGGCTAGCAGTCGCATCCAGCGCCTCATGGTGATCGCGGTTCTTATGCCGCTTTGGGCGTCATATCTGGTCAAGGCGTACGCCTGGCGCTCAGTTCTCTCGCACGATGGAATTTTGGCTTGGTTGCTTCGGCCGCTCGGCTTAGACACTCCCGGCTACAGTCTCACCGGTGTGGTACTGACCATGGGCTACATCTGGCTGCCATACGTGATTTTGCCGCTCTACGCCGGGTTGGAGCGTGTGCCCAATTCGCTCCTCGAGGCCGCCAGCGACCTCGGCGCGAAGTCCTTCACAACCTTCCGTACGGTTGTGCTGCCGATGCTTACTCCCGCGATAATTGCGGGTTCGATATTTAGTTTTTCGCTGACTCTCGGTGACTACATCACGGTGAATATCGTCGGCGGCGCTAGCCAAATGCTTGGCAATCTCGTCTACACGAACGTTGGAACTGCGAACAACCTGCCGATGGCAGCGGCTATCGCGCTCATACCAATCGTGATCATGTTTGGTTACATCGCGGCTGTTCGTAAAACCGGAGCCTTGGAGAACCTGTAACCATGAGGCTTTCAAACACCGCTCGCTGGACTCTGGGTGCCATCTCGCTCCTGGTGTTGACCTTTATCTATGTCCCGATCGCCGTCGTGGTCATTAACTCTTTCAACACCTCGATGAACATGGCTTGGCCACCAGCTGGCTTCACCCTCGAGTGGTGGGGTCGAGCCGTCGGCAGCCAAGGCTTGCTCGCTTCACTCGGTTTGAGCATCTTTGTGGCGAGCTGCGCAACCGCTATCGCGCTGCTGCTTGGAACGCTGATTTCACTCGCACTCTCGAGATACAAATTCTTCGGACGCGAATCGGTCAGCCTTTTGGTTGTGCTTCCGATTGCGCTGCCGGGTATCGTCACCGGTATCGCTCTCAACAACGCCTTCAGAACGATCATGGGAGTTCAGCTGAGCGCCGCTACGGTTATCATCGCCCATGCGACTTTCTGTATCGTCACGGTCTACAACAACGTGATGGCTCGCATGGCTCGCATGAACCGGTCACTCGAGGAGGCTTCGGCCGATTTGGGGGCCGGTCTCTGGACGACTTTCAGGCTGGTTACCTTCCCGCAGCTGCGATCCGCACTGTTTGCCGGTGGTTTGCTGGCGTTCGGACTAAGTTTCGACGAAATTATCGTCACGACCTTCACCGCGGGGTCGGGCACTCAAACCCTTCCGATTTGGATTTTGACCAACATGTTCCGACCAAATCAGGCTCCGGTCGTAAACGTGGTTGCGGTGGCGATGGTCATAGTCTCAGTCATCCCGATTTACGTTGCCCAACGGATGGCTGGTGCCGAGTCAAAACGCTAGGTCAATCCTGGTCCGGTACGAGCACCCGTTTAATGCGGCTGGTGAAGCCCGATTCAATCTCAATCTGATTCTTTCGACAGCTGAGATAGTCAGCCAAGACGCGAATTAGCCCCTCATTGGCGGCTCCATCCACGGCGCGCTCCTTGATGAATACCACCAAGCTGCCATCGGGTTGGGGCTCAACCAGCGGACCTTTTTTACTTCCCGGTTTGACCTGAACGGTTATTCGCACAGAACAAACTTAGACTGAAGGTATGAGCAAGACCTACCGCGGATACACCCGAGAACAAATCGCCAAAACCATCGACCACAGCGTCCTCAAGCCTGATTTCAAGACCTCAGACGTTGAGGCCGGGGCAGCGGTGGCCCTCAAGTACGACGTTGCTTCGTACTGCATCCGCCCCATGGATGTGCCCCTGGCTGCCAAGCTGCTCGCGGGCAGCAACGTTCCGGTTTGTACCGTGATCGGGTTCCCTCACGGCACGACCACGTCGGCAACGAAGGCCTTTGAGGCTGCCGAAGCTGTTCGCAATGGCGCTACCGAAATCGACATGGTGATCAACATTTCGGCGCTGCTTTCGGGTGATTACCAGCTGGTCGAAAGCGATATCAGAGCAGTGGTTGAGGCTTCCCACGCCGCCGCTACCGAAAACGGCAGCAGCGCGTCGGTGAAGGTGATTTTTGAGACCAGTTTCTTGAACGATGACCTCATCGTGAAGGCTTGCGAGCTGACCGAAGCGGCCGGCGCTGATTATGTGAAGACCTCGACGGGATTCTCATCCGAAGGTGCGACGGTCCATAACGTGCGACTCATGAAGGCAACCGTCGGGGACCGCCTAAAGGTTAAGTCTTCCGGTGGCGTTCGAACTCTCGATCAGCTCTGTGACTTCATGGATTGCGGTGTAACTCGCTCCGGTTCATCAAACACCGAGGCTATCTTGGCCGAATTCGAGCTGAAGGCTCAGTAACCGCTGGATTCAAGAGCCAAATCTTCAAGTTCTTGACATTTTAGTCAAGAGGGGCTTTACTAAATTTCATGAACGATGAAATGCTCCCTGCGCTATATCTCTCGCACGGGGCTCCGCCACTTTTTGAAGACCCTACTTGGATGCAGCAATTGACCGACTGGTCGGCTAGCATCACAAAGCCAAAAGGCATCCTGATTGTTTCGGCGCACTGGGAGAGCGCACCGATCTCGATCACCGCCACCGATGCAGCGACGCCCCTGATCTATGACTTCGGCGGATTTGCTCCGAAGTACTACAACATGAAGTACGAGACTCCAGATGCGGCTTGGCTGGGCGACCTGGTCTCGAAACTGATGCCCGACAACGAGCCCCTGCACCGGCATCAATCCAGAGGTCTTGACCACGGCGCCTGGGTCCCCATGAAGATCATGTATCCGGACGCCGACATCCCTGTGGTCCAGCTGAGCATGCCGACTCACGACCCGGTTCGACTGTTGGAGCTCGGCCGCCGGTTGCGACCGCTTCGCGAGCAAGGCATCCTCATTGTTGGTTCGGGTTTCATGACCCACGGACTGCCATTCATTCGCGATTGGCGGTTCGAGGCGGCGGCTCCGGGTTGGTCGAAGGAATTTGATTTGTGGGCCGGTGAAGCTCTAGATCGTGGTGATGTCGAGAGTCTGATTCGCTATCGAGAACTTGCGCCCGGCATGCCCTACGCTCACCCGACGGTTGAGCATTTCACTCCGTTGTTTGTGACTCTCGGAGCTGTGAGCGACCCTGAGCAGCCGGCGGAGACCGTCATCGATGGCTATTGGATGGGTCTAGCCAAACGCTCGTTCCAGGTTGCCTAGGGGTTTCTCGTGAGCAATGCTGCTGAGGCAAACCAAGTTCTCTCTCTGCCGCACGTTTGGCGGCCAAGCGCATCCGCTGAGCCTGGTCGCGCACGAACCATTTTGCTCTTGCACGGCACCGGCGCTGACGAGTTCGACCTACTCAGTCTCGGTCGCGCTCTTGATCCACAGGCGAATTTACTTTCACCCAGAGGCCAGGTCAGGGCTCCTCAGCCGCCGCAGGGCGATGGCATGATTCGCTGGTTTATGCGCAACACCGACGGCACTTTCGATGAACCGGGCATTGTCGCTGCTGTCAATCAGCTTGCTGGCTTTACGGTTGCGGCAGCGCAGCAATACGGATTCGACCTCGGCAATCTTTGGGTGGCGGGTTTTTCGAACGGGGCAAACGCGGCAGGCGCTCTATTGCTCCTTCACCCCGAACTCTTTCGGGGCGTCATTGCGTTTGGCACGACAAAAAGTTTTGTGGAAACCCCGGTCAAGCCGGATCTTTCGGGAAGACAGGTCTGGATCTGCAACGGTGCCCTCGATTCGTACTCACCCGCCGACAAAACCGATGCCATGGTGGATGAGTTTGAATGTCTGGGTGCGCGGGTTCAGTTGATGCTCCACGGCGGTGGGCATACGATCAGCCACGAACACGTTCGAGAGATCGCGGCGCAGTTAGTCGACTTGGGTTAACCGGTTTCTGCCAGCTGCGGTTGCGTGCCCTGTTTGGCGACCCATTGGCGCCACAAATCGCGAATATCCCAGGCGTTTTCCGCCATGATCGAAACACCTTTGATGCCGGTGCGTCTGGTTTTACCGCCAATGACCAATAGTCGGGTGTTGAAAAGTATGTGACTGCAGCGTTGCTGGGCTTCATCGAAAAAGGTGCTGTCGCTGCAGCCATGACCATCATCCAGGCTTATGAAGACCACTCGTTTGCCCGAGCGCATCGGCGGAGTCTGGGTCGCCACCCTAACCCCGGCGACCAGCACGTCTGACTTGTTGCGGAGTCCTACCAGCTCATCGCTGAACACCACACCCATCTCGTCCAGCATCGGGCGATACATTTCTAGTTGATGTTGAGTGATGTCCATGTGAGTGAACGCAAGTTCGTGCTCAACTCGCTCAATCTCAGTCATTTCAGCGTTTCCGGTCGGCATCTGTTCGAGTGCAATTGCATTGAAAGCTGAGAAATCGAGCATCGGTTGCCCTAAATCGGCAATTGGCCTGTTCTTAATTGCGTTGAGCTGTCTAACTCGGGCCATGATGTCGCCGCGAGTGTGCTCACCGGTCTGTTTTGCCACTTCATCGAGAGCTCCAATCAGCGCTAAACGTTCAAGAGTGCGTCTCGACGGCTTGGCGCGGTGGTAGAAATCGGTGATTGTTTCGAACGGTTGCTCATTGACGATTCGGTCCAGTTCGGCTTCGCTAACGCCTTGAATTTCGTTCAGCGCCATGCGAATTGCAATCTTTGGTTCGTTCGGATTGCTAGTCAGTGGCGCTACCTTTTCAACCCGATATTCGCGGGTCGACTTATTGACGTCGATTGGCAAAATTCTCACTCCGAGACGTCGTGCTTCAGCAAGCAGCAGTCGACGTGGATACATCCCCGGGTCGTGCGTGAAGAGTCCAGCCAGGAATTCGGTCGGATAGTGAGTTTTCAACCAAGCGCTCTGATAGGTGGGTAAGGCAAAGGCGGCGCCATGAGCCTTACAGAAACCAAAACTGCCGAAACCCTCGAGGATTGACCAGACCTCGTTGATTACCAATTTTGAATAACCCCGCTCGGCGGCTTTCTCTCTAAAGAATTTCTGCACCAGGGGAGCCACTCTCGGCTTTTCAAGGTTCCTTCGCAGTTCATCGGCCTTGGCTAGGGTGCAACCGGTCATTACGTTCAAGATGCGCAAAACATGTTCGTGAAAAATCACCACGCCAAAGGTTTCTTGAAGAATCGGTTTCAAGTCTGGGTGAATGTAGTGCGGGGTGGCAAAGCCCTGTCGCCCGTCGAGATACGGGGCAATCATGTTGCCCTTCATCGGGCCCGGCCGAAACAGCGAGATTTGGATGGTCAGATCGTTGAATTCGGTTGGCTGGTGTTTGCCGGTCAATTCCCGTTGCCCCGGGCTTTCAATCTGAAAAATGCCGAGAGTGTTGGTGGTTCGAATGGCTTCAAAAGTCGCTTCGTCATCTTTGGGGATGCGATCGAGATCAAGGCTCTTGCCGTGAACACGTTCAATTTCGGCTACCGCATACGCCATGCTGCTCTGCATGCGAACGCCTAGCACATCGAGCTTTAGGAACCCCATCGGATCCATGTCGTCTTTGTCGAACTGGCTCATCGGCAAACCCATACCGCTCGGTTCGACCGGGGTTAGGTTGAGCAGGTTGGAATCGCCCAGAATCACTCCGCAAGGGTGCATCGAAATGTGTCGGGGGAGTCGGTCCAAACGTTCGGTGATGTCGACCAGCAGGTTCATGCGGCGATCCCGTTCGACTTCTTCAGCAAACCGTGCGAGTTCGGGTTTCGTTTCGAGCGCACCTCTGAAACTCCGCGCGCTAAACCGCCACATGTTTTTAGCGATTTCATCGATTTGCTCATCATCGAGGCCGAGGGCCAGGCCCGAATCGCGCATCGCTCCGCGACCTCGATAGGTGCTCTGCATGGATAGCAGCGTCACCCGATTGCTTCCGTAACGCTTGAAAATAGCTCGATAAATGTCATGCCGACGTGCCGACTCAACATCGATGTCAATGTCGGGCAAACTTGTGCGCTCGGTGCTCAGGAAACGTTCAAACAGCAGGTCGTGCTCAATCGGATCAACTCCGCTGATGCCCAAAAGGTAATTCACCAACGAACCCGCTCCGGAACCGCGTGCCGCGATGCGTATGCGCATGTCGCGAATCATCTGGGCCACGTCGGCGACCGTCAGAAAGTAGGTCGCGAATCCCAGTTTGTTGATGGTGATTAGTTCCTGGCTAAGCCGATGTTGAACTCGCGCCAGAGCTTCACCCTCAATGTGACCGTAACGCCAGTCAATGCCAGCCTGGGCCTTTTTCCAGAGCACCTCAAAGGGATTTCCCTCGATTCCAAGCGAGGCCTTTTCTGGGGTTTTTGGCTTACCCCAGTCGCAGTCCCTGGTTGGTTCCAACCGGCAACGATCGGCTAATTTCTCGGTAGTTTCAATTAACTTCAGCGCGCGAGAGTGATCGTCGGTGATTTCTAGCGCTAGTCGCTGCATTTCGATTGGCGGTTTGAGCCAAGCCTGGGCATTGGGCTGAGGTTGAAACATGCCCAGCGGTTCTAGGAACCGAGCCGAATCAAGCACATCGGCGGTGAGCGCATCATCGGGCGAAAGGTATCGCACCGCGTTGGTCAACACCACCGGAACCTTTAGCTCATCGGCTAACTGGAGCATTCTGCGGGCGTGCAGTGTTGATCGATCGCTGCCCGGTTCGGTCAGATGACTGACCGCCTCGACAGCTAAAACACCTGGCTTTGGTAGCAGGTTTTTCCAACTGAGCAGGGCCGCTTCGGCCAAGGTGCGGTCACCGTCGGCCACCGCGCGGCCCAGATCGCTATCGCTGCCTAACAAAACCGTGCAGCCACCGTCCTCGAGCAGCTTGCCAAGTTCGCTAGCTCTAATCGCAACCGGGTTCTCACGTTTGCTGGAGGAGCTCTTGAAGCCGCCGCGAATCGATTGAGCGGCCGAAACAATCGCGCAAAGTTTTGACCACCCGAAACCTGGTTGCACCTGATTTCTTGATGAGGATGCGCTGCCGTGAGCGAGGATCGCTACGCGAGCTCGCTCAGTGTGGTTGATGCGGTTTGAAATCGAGGTGTGTTCGTCAACCACGAGCAATTCGACTCCCACGATAGGAGAGATGCCGAGTTGCAAGCAGGCGCCGATGTGCTTGACCGCGCCATAGAGTCCGTCGCGATCGGTAACCGCTAGAGCTGTAGCGCCTTGAGCTCGAGCCGCTTCGGCTAATAATTCGGGTCGCGTTACCCCGTAATGACCCGAGTAGGCCGAAGCAACGTGAAGATGGGTGAAGCCAGTCATTTGACTATCGCCAAACTCGCACTAATCGCCAGACGTTGTCATCTTCGCTGCGGGTCAGTTCGAACTGGGCAGCTTCGTTGCTGTCGAGCGTGCCACTGGCTCGACCAGCCTGCAGCCTCCACATTTCAACCTCAACCAGGCTTGCACCAACACCGCGCTGCACTCGACTGGCTTCAACCCACCACTCTCGGCGGGCGAACCAGCGCATCGGTCGCGCTTTGACTAGGTATGCAATGCCACGCCAATTGAATCCGACCGGTTCGCCACCTTTATTGGTTGAAACGAATACCGTCTCATCGACTCTCATCTCTGCACCCCATGCGCAAGCGGGAGGCTGTAAAACAGCCAACCGAAACCCAAACCCTAAACCTAAAGTAAAGGGTTATTCAAACATTTGTTCGAACACTAGAAGTGTATGAAGGGGGTCCGACATTTCAAGTGGAATTTTTAGAGAGGGAGGATTAGCTCGGGGGAATTGTTGCGAACCTGACCAACGGCAGGCCCCACTTTGAAGAATTCCGCCTCCGCGGCAACAACGTTCGATTCGGCGGCAACCGCATCCAACAGGTCTTGATCGCCTTCGATGTGAGGGTCAATCCATGCCTCCAGCGAATCGGGAGTCAAGAGCACCGGATTGCGGTCATGGATGTGAGCGAGTTCGGGGGCTGAGTCTTTAGTGAGGGTGGTCGCCGAAAGCAGCCAGCGAGTCGGATCGTTCTCGGCCTTGGTCGGGTCGCGCCACCATTCGTACAGCCCGGCAAGCGCGAACATGCCATCGCTGCCAGCGTTGATGTAAAACGGCTGCTTATTACCATCGGCATCGACCTGCCATTCGTAGTAACCCGAAGCCGGAATCACGCAGCGACGACGAATCACCGAATCTTTGAAGGACGGTTTTTCAAGGATCGTTTCGATACGGCCATTGACCAGAGGAGCTCCAGAGGCCGGACCTTCCTTGCTCCAGCGAGGCACCAAGCCCCAGCGGGCGGCATGGATTTCGCGGTGAAGTTCACCCAGAGGTGAACCATCGGGTGCTTTTTCGAAGGATCGATCGACGATGATGCTAATCCGTTGCGTTGGAGCAACGTTGAACGAGATGCCCGGTTGCTCGCCGATAATCTCATCCGCTTCAAAAATGGTCAGGATTTCGCCGACCGACTTGGCAACAACGAACCGGCCACACACTAGAGCTGGTCTCGATTCATCGGTTCAACCGGCAACTCTGAGCTGATCTCGATAGCCGAGTCTTTCTTTGGAGCTGCTGCCTCTGTCTCGGCAATCATGCTGGCTGCCTGGGCTTCGAGACGCTTTTTTCCGAAGTGAACGATAATCGCGAAAATCAGGATGATCGCCACAAAGACGAGGCCGGCCCATTTGAGCTTGCCGGCGAGCTGGTCATAGGCGCTGTGCGCAAGAGCGCCGACCCCGACATACGCGGTGGCCCAAATCAGGCAGGCCGAAAAGGTCCAAGAAATGAATTTGCGATAGGCCATGCGCGACATGCCCGCGGTGACCGGAACCAGCGAGTGAAGAACCGGCAGAAAACGCGAAATAGCAACTGCCAAACCGCCACGCGAGTCGATAAAGGCGTCGGCCATTTGCCAATTCTTTTCGCCAATGCGTTGACCTAGCCTGCTCGCTCGGATGCGCTCGCCGAATAGGCGTCCGATAAAAAAACCGGCGGTTTCGCCGATAAGTGAACCGATCAAAACAAATCCCAGAAGAATGAGAAAACCGGGAATGTCACCGGGTTGCACGCCGGTTGCCGCCACCAAAACCACGGTATCGCCGGGCATGATAAGCCCGACAAACAGGCTGGTTTCGGCCAAAATCGCAAGACCAGCCAAAACCGCACGCAAAAGCGGGTCAACACTCTGAACGGTGTTTAGTAGCCAATCAAGAAGTTGGTTCACATCGTCAATCTTCGCATGCTGCGTAGTCAAGAGGGGCCCGCCCCGAAGCCTCGGTTGCGGGTAAAGCCAGAAAAAACAAATAGAAAAAACTTCTAAAATTAGGCAAACCTTACTGGAAGATCCAAAGTCGTTAGGATACAAATGAATTTTGGAGGACTAAAAATCTCCAGAATTGAGGATCGAAATGCACGGCACATCCGCAGTGCTAACCGAACTCAGCGCTCTTGACCTATCGCGCTGGCAGTTTGGTCTAACCACCATTTATCACTTCTTATTTGTTCCGCTCACCATCGGAATGGTGCTTTTAGTTGCACTGATGCAGACCGCCTGGGTTCGCACCGGCGAGGACAAATTCCTAAAGATGACCAAACTGTTCGGCAAGATCTTCCTGATCAACTTCGCCATGGGCGTGGTCACCGGTATCGTTCAGGAATTTCAGTTCGGCATGAACTGGTCTGACTACTCGCGCTTTGTAGGAGATATCTTCGGCGCCCCGCTTGCGATGGAAGGTCTGCTCGCGTTTTTCTTTGAAGCAACTTTCATCGGTCTGTGGATTTTTGGTTGGAACCGCCTGCCTAAGAAGGTGCACCTAGCAACCATCTGGATGACGGTCCTCGGTGTTTGGCTGTCCGCGTACTTCATCCTCGCTGCGAACTCGTTTATGCAGAACCCCGTCGGTTTCGAGATGAACGAGGCCAAAAACCGTGCCGAGCTAGTTGACATTGGCGCAGTCCTAACCAACATCGTTGCCCTCAACCAATTCCCACACACCATAACTGCGTCCATCATGTTTGCCGGTGCCGTGATGACCGCCGTTGCCGCATATCACCTAAAGCGCAACCAGCACGTCGCAAGCATGTATCCATCTCTGCGATTTGGGTTGTGGACCACTTTGATCGGTGGTGCCGGAACAGTGCTTTCGGGTGACGGACTCGGCCTGGCCATGGTTAAGACTCAGCCAATGAAGATGGCAGCGGCAGAGGCGCTGTACAACACCACGAACAACGCTTCCTTCTCGCTGTTCACCTGGGGCACCCCCGATGGCAAGAGCGAACTGTTCTCGATTCGCATTCCAAACCTGCTGTCGTTCCTATCGACCCACACCTGGGACGGTGAGGTCGAAGGTCTTCGCGACTTGAACGCGCAGTACGTCCAAACGTATGGTGCTGCGACTGGTGTAACCGACTTCATGCCAACCCTTTGGATTACCTACTGGGCATTCCGCTGGATGATAGGGCTTGGAGTTGCTACCGCCATGGTTGCCGTTGTTGGACTATGGCTAACTCGTAAGGGCAAAATCAACCTGCCTAACTGGACCTGGAATGTCGCAATCTGGGCCTCGATTATGCCGCTGCTGGCAATCTCGGTTGGCTGGATGTTCACCGAAATGGGACGCCAACCATGGCTGGTATTCAGACTTATGCCCACCGCCGCTGGAGTATCACCAGGCATCAATGGTGTGGACGTTTTGATATCGCTCATCGCCTTCACCGCCATTTATGCCGTGCTCGCCGTCGTCGAATTCAAGCTGCTGCTTGCCGCCGTCAAGGCTGGTCCAGTTGAAGAAGAAGCTCACGACGAAAAGTCCGAGCTGCTACCGGTCGCTTACTGAGAACCTAGGAGATAAGAAAAATGCAACTGAACGAACTTTGGTTCCTAATCGTCGGCTTCTTGTTTATCGGTTACTTTGTGCTCGATGGCTTTGACTTCGGTGTCGGCATTTCGCTGCCATTCCTTGGCAAGGATGACGTAGACCGACGAGTCTTGATCAACACCATCGGTCCGGTTTGGGACCTCAACGAGACTTGGGTGCTGGTTGCCGGCGCAAGCCTTTTTGCGGCATTCCCAGAGTGGTATGCGACCCTCTTCAGCGGTTTCTACTTGCCGCTGTTGTTGATACTCCTGGCCCTGATTGCTCGAGGCGTAGCGTTCGAATACCGCGGCAAGGGTCACACTATCGGTGCAAACGAGGCTCGCTGGAAGGCAACCTTCGACTGGATGATCTTCATCGGTTCGGCGCTACCCGCGCTGCTCTGGGGTGTTGCGTTCGCAAACATCGTTCAAGGCGTTCCACTCGTTCACGATTCGGCGACCAACAGCACTCTCTACACCGGAAACCTGTTCACCCTGCTCAACCCATACGGCTTGCTGGGGGGTCTGGTTACCTTGAGCCTGTTCTGGACTCACGGTCTGCTCTTCATTGCTTTGAAGACCGATGGTGAGATCAAGGATCGTGCCCGCAAGCTGGCCACCAGGGTTGGTCTCGCGTGCACTGTCTTGGCAGCAACCTTCCTGGTTTGGACCCTGTTCACCCACCTAGCGGCTCCATTGTTTGTGCTCGAGCTCGGCCTAACCGCCGTGGCGGCACTCACCCTAATTGCTGCTCTATGGATGAACTTGAAGGGTCGCGAGGGAGTCGCATTTAGCCTCATTGTGGTGACTATCATCACTGCGGTTGGAGCGCTATTTGCCGGTCTGTTCCCAAACGTGCTGCCCTCGAACATCGATGGCGGCGTGGCTAGCCTTACGGTCGATAACGCTCGATCGAGCGATTACACGCTCGGTGTAATGACCTGGGTGGCGGCCATCATGATCCCACTGGTTTTGGCCTATCAGACCTGGACCTATTGGGTGTTCCGCAAGCGCGTCAGCCGAAAGTCGATCCCGGCAACGGCGCACTAGGTAGCCGTCGGATAGGTTTCTGTTTATGAAACCGCTTGATCCCCGACTACTGCGTGAAGCAGGGGCGGCCCGCTGGTTCATAGCCGGCGTGGTCGCTCTTGCCACGCTCGGGGTGTTATCAACGCTGGTTATTGCTTGGCAGCTGACCAGATTTGTCACCTCGGTTTTTGTATCTCACATAGCTCCCGCCGAGGTTATCGATGCGCTGATTTGGGTTGCTTCGGCTGGTCTGGTCAAGGCCGGCGCCTTGTGGCTGCAAGAAGTCTGGGCTGCCCGAGCAGCATGTGCGTCGCGAGCCGAACTACGCGGCAAATACTTCGCAGCAATCTTGAAATTGGATGTGGCTGGCCGCACCGTCGAAGATTCGACTGCCGCGCGTCACACCTTGGCGAACCGTGGCCTCGACTCGCTTGACGCATACTTCGCTAAGTACCTGCCGCAACTGGTGTTCACCGCTCTCGTAACCCCGATTTTCGTGCTAGTCATCTGGAACGTCGATTGGCTTTCGGGCGTGATATTGGTGGCGACGATGCCTTTGATTCCATTGTTCATGGTGATGATCGGCTGGGCCACGCGGACCGTGCAGCAACGCCAGCTAAATTCGCTCACGCGCTTGAGTCAACACTTTATCGAGGTGCTGCGAGGGCTAACGACACTCAAGATATTCAGGCGTGAATGGGCTCAGGTCGAAACACTGGCCAAAGTGGGTGAGGAGTATCGCAAGCGCACCATGAAGGTGCTTTCGGTGTCATTCCTGAGTGGTTTTGCCCTCGAGTTGGCGGCATCGCTTTCAGTCGCACTCATAGCGGTCTCAATCGGCTTCAGGCTAATGGATGGGTCTATCGCGCTATCAACAGGCCTTTTCATTTTGTTGCTCGCGCCCGAAGCATATTTGCCGCTGCGAATGGTCGGTGCCAATTTTCATGCTGCGGCCGAGGGTGTGCAGGCGAGCGGTGCGGTCTTGGATGCGATTGCCGCGGCTAATCATGTCGGCACCGTGCAAGCGGACGCGGTCGGTGGTCTTGAAATCCCTCAACCAGGAAAGTTGACCGTGTTGGTCGGCCCGTCCGGTTCCGGAAAATCAACCCAACTTAGGCGCTGGAGAGCCACATTGGAACCACACGAAGTTGCATGGATGCCACAGCAGACCAATCTCTTTTCGGCAACTGTGCTGACAAACATCGTCGGCGCCTCTGACTCCAAAATTGGAAGTTTCGATCCTGTGAAGCTCGAGCGAGCAATGAGGCTCAGTGCGCTGGACGACCTGGACTTTGACTCTGAGGTAGGGGAATCTGGAGCAGCAATATCAGGGGGTCAAAGGCAGCGAATCGCACTTGCTCGAGCTGTCTATAGAGCGCTAGCTCGAAGGTCTCGTTTTGTGCTGCTCGACGAACCGATTTCGTCCATAGATGCCTCTCGAGCCCAGATAGTTGTTGAGGGGCTTCGCGCACTCGCTCGAGAGGGTTTTGCCGTGTGCGCCGTTAGCCATCAAGATCTACTAGCCGAAGCTGCCGATCTAGTAATTGAGATCGGTAAGCCGTGATGAAGATTCGAAGTTTGCTGACGCTGGGTTTGCCGAGAACGACTGGGTTCGTTATAGGAATCCTGATTTCGGTGCTGCAGGGGCTGAGTGCTGTGGCACTACTGGCCACTTCGGCCTGGCTTATTTCGCGAGCCAGTGAGCAGCCAAACATCGTCTTTGTGTCAATCGCTGTGGTTGGTGTTCGCGCGTTCGCCGTTGGTCGTGCAGCATTTAGATATGGCGAGCGAATGGTCTTGCACAATGCCGCGTTCAATTTGCTAACCACTTACCGTCCGCGACTGTTGGCAAGCCTGATTCCGTTTGCTCCTGCAGCTATGAGTCGCGATTCTCGAGGCCAGGCTGTCCAACGCGTTGTAAGCGATGTGGATGAACTCCAAAACCTCTCGCTGAGAGTGATTTCGCCTTTGGTGCAGTCGGTAATCGTTTCCCTGATTGCCGCTGTATTCTTGGCGCTGCTTTCTCCAGCTGCCGGGTTCGCTTTGCTGGTCGCTTGTTTGCTTGCGTACATGCTTGCTGTTCCACTGGCAACTCGCCTCGCTCAGAACTCTGACTCCGGTGTTGTGATCGATCGCGCAACCCTGGCTGAGCGTAGCCTTGAACTTATTGAAAACGCCGAGGTCTTGGCCGCCTACGGTTGGGCTGAACCTGCTCTGCAGGAACTTAGCGAGATAGAGAAGCGCCTAGTTGTAAAACAGAAGAGAAGTTCAATCACATTAGGAATTGTGCAAGGCGGATTCGTCTTACTGGGTACGTGGGCAACTTGCGCTACCGCTTGGTTCGGTGCAAATTCCGTCGCATCTGGTGCGCAGCCCGGGGTGCTCCTAGCTGTATTTGCGTTGTTGCCGATGGCTGTTTTTGATGTTTTGAACGGCTGCCAGGCCGTTGCCCAATCGTGGCAGAGGTATCGTGCGTCGGCAGGGCGAGTGCTTGAAATCTTGGATGCAGAATTGCCAGCCGAGGTTCCCGATGAGCAGTCGATCGCAGGAGTGGCGAAATCTGGCTTGAGCGTGTTTGAGAAGCTCGAATTCATTGACATCGCCGCAAGATATCCAGGCGCTGAGCAGCCGGTATTAAGTAACCTCAACTTTGAAATCGTTGCCGGCCAGCGAATCTTAATTTGCGGCGAGTCTGGCGTCGGCAAAAGCACGATTGCGAATTTAGTATTGCGATTCCTTGAACCTAGCGCTGGGAAGTTGCTTTTCAACGGTCGCAACGCATCCGATTATTCAATCGAATCGGTCCGGGCAATCGTGGGTTTGATTGAGCAACAACCAGCGATTTTCTCTGGCACTGTTCGACAGAATCTTTGGCTTGCGAAGCCAGGCGCATCCGATGACGAGCTGGTGGCAGTGTTGCAAAGAGTCGGGTTGTGGTCGATGCTCGAGTCCCGAGGTGGTCTTGATCTGTTTGTGGGTGAGCGCGCAGTGTTACTTTCCGGTGGCGAGGCGGCTCGGCTCGCGATGGCGCGAGCCCTATTGGCGAAATTCGAACTCCTTATTCTTGACGAACCGACAGCGAGTTTGGATGCGGCAACCGCTCAGGAGACGTTGCGGGAGTTGATGTTAGTCGCCGAGCAAGCTCGAGTTGCCGTGATCTTGATCAGTCACGATGCCGCTATGGCCTCGTTGACAACATCTTCAGTCGTAGTCGAAAAGACTCGAGTCGCTTGACAGACTCGATGGTCTGCTTCGAGAGTTCGATTTCACCGTGATTGTGCAGCCATCGTTCCACAGGTCGGATTCCATGAAGCGAACTGAGAAGCCAAACCTCACAATCAACAAGGTCAAGTGGCTTGGAGCGCACCAACTTGGTTTCGACTCCGAGTTGAGACGCAATTTCTAAGACTTCTCTTCGAGTCACGCTGTCAAGCCACTCTGTTGAGTCATCTGGCGCGCAGAGAATGTTGCCTTGCCACCAAACCAATGAACTCAGAGCGCCTTCCGCAACATCGCCATGAACACCGAGCAGGACGGCCTCATCTGCTCCGTGCATTTGCGCCTTGCGCCTTAGTTGCATGCAAAGGCTAAGGTCTGGTCCCTTGATGGTTGGGCTCGAGCGGGGGTCCGGCTCCAACAGCGTCCAAAGTACGGCATTTCCCAATTGGGCAGGAGCCTCGCGCAACTTAAGGAACAGTGGATCGGCTTTTTCTGCGTGGAACTCGATTCTTGGAAACCAACGACCCGTACTTGGAATCTGAGCGAGAACAGCATGAAAGAAGGCTTCAAATGTTTCTTCGCTTGGAGCCAGTGGCTGCACCAAGCAAGCCTCGAGAAACCGATTGAAATGAAGTCTCTGATTGCGAACAGCTGAGTCCTCAACCAGCCATGAATCCGCAACGGCTAGTTCGACCTCGGCATTTTCGGCAACCTGAATGAGCTGCCCGTCAACGAACTGGTAGAAAGTACCGAAATCCATCCGTTGCCTCCATTCGAGCCGAAAAAACCCAACCTGCCGTGCGTCTAATCTATTCGTATGCGACTGTTTGCGTCGGCGCTGGCCGGTTGGGTTAACCCTGCGGACGCCTTCGCGCAACTGCATCTTCACGAATCCAATGTCTTTTGGCTCGACCGCGAACATCACCCCACCCAGCGTTTCAGCGTGGTCGGTGGTGCCGCGCAAACTTTTTGGCTGGATTCGGAGAGCGCATACCCGTGGATGCGTTCGCAACTGGAGGCCTCGGTCGAAATAGAGCCGGCCGATCAGAATGCCCGCGAACTTCCTTTTGACTGGCGGCCAGGCCTGGTCGGGCTCCTCGAATTCGAAGGTTCGGCAGCATTCATGCAGGTTGATCGAGCCATGGTTTTTGATCACACAACGCGGCAAATGCTGTTTGTCGGCTTTTTTCAAGACCGCGAAGCGTTCGACCACTGGCACCATGCAGCCCTTCTGAGATTGGCTCTGGTGGGCGGCACATTGGCCGCTCACCAGCACCGACACCTGAGTTTGAAAACCGAACCTGCCCCTGCAAGACTTCGGCACGCGCCAAAGGCATACCTTGATTTGATTGCTAAAGCGCAGGAGCACATTGCGGCTGGTGATGTCTACCAGCTTTGCCTCACCAACGAACTCCGAGTCGAAACGCAGGCAGATGCCTTTGCCACATTCAACAATCTTCGAGAAGCGAGTCCCGCCCCATACGCGGCATTTTTGAGACTGGCACGCCCAGATGGCAGCGTTATCGAGATCGTTAGTTCGTCTCCGGAGCAGTTTCTGGGCATTTCGGCGGCTGGCTTAGTGACTACCAAACCGATCAAGGGCACCCGCCCCAGAGCCAGAAATGAACTGGGTCAAATTGAGCCTGAGCGCGACCTCGAGGTGGCCGAAGAACTCCGCGGCAACACCAAGGAGCGGGCTGAAAACCTGATGATTGTGGACCTGATGCGCAATGATCTGGCGAGGGTGTGTGACCCAGATTCGATTGCGGTTCCAATTTTGTTCGATGTTGAGAGCTATGCAACGGTGCATCAACTGGTCAGCACCATTCGCGGTCAGCTAACCGAAGGCAAATCGGCTGTGGATGCGCTCGAGGCAGCCTTCCCCGGCGGCTCGATGACTGGTGCTCCGAAGGCTCGCGCGGTTGAAATCATTCAAGATCTCGAACTGGGCAACCGAGGAATCTACTCAGGAATTATCGGCTGGCAGGGCATAGACGGAGCCGCTGACTGGGGGATGACCATTCGAACCATGGTTTTTCACGATGGCTCGGTAACGATTGGTGTTGGCGGAGGCATCACAAGCGACAGTGACCCAGTGGCTGAGCTTGAAGAAACTCGAATCAAAGCCAAGGCACTACTGCGCGCGCTTGGGGCGTCCGACCCTTGGCTGAACCAGTAAATAGGCGGTAATCGGGTAATCTTGTGAGAATGACCGAGGAAATCTCCTACGACATTCAAGCTATCCAAGAGAAGTGGCTCCCAATTTGGGATGAGCTGCGTCCGTTTGCTTCAGGCAACCCTGACGACAGTCGGCCAAAGAAGTATGTCCTCGACATGTTTCCGTATCCTTCGGGCGACCTTCACATGGGTCACGCCGAGGCGTACGCGCTTGGAGACGTAATCTCGCGCTACTGGGTGCAAAAAGGTTTCAATGTCATGCACCCAATTGGTTGGGACTCCTTCGGTCTTCCTGCCGAGAATGCAGCCATCAAACGCGGCCTGGATCCAAAGGGCTGGACTTACGACAACATTGCTCAGCAGCGCTCTTCAATGCGTCGCTACGCGTGTTCATTTGACTGGGACCGAGTCCTGGTAACCAGCGATCCGATCTACTACCGCTGGAACCAGTGGTTGTTCCTGCAGTTTTACAAAAAGGGATTGGCCTACCGCAAGAATTCGAACGTCAACTGGTGCCCTAGCTGTCAAACGGTTTTGGCAAATGAGCAGGTCGTCCAGGGTCTTTGCGAACGCTGTGACAGCGTAGTTACCAAGAAGGCGCTGACCCAGTGGTACTTCAAGGTGACCGATTACGCAGATCGTCTCCTCGATGATCTGGACACGCTCGAGGGCAACTGGCCTTCGAAGGTGCTGCAGATGCAGCGCAACTGGATTGGGCGCTCACAGGGAGCCGATGTCGAATTCCTGATCGAAGGTCGCCAAGAGCCAGTAACCGTATTCACAACCCGTCCGGACACCCTCTTCGGCGCAACCTTCATGGTTGTTGCAGCCGACAGCTCGCTCGCCGCCGAGCTTGCCCAAAAGGCCGACTCAGAGACTAAAGCTGCGTTTGACGCATACCTGGAAAAGGTCAAACAGTCGAATGACATTGAGCGATTGGCTACCGATCGACCAAAAACCGGTGTCTTCCTTGGCGCCTACGCAATCAACCCTGTGAACGACGAGCGCCTGCCAATTTGGGCCTCCGACTATGTGCTGGCCGACTATGGTCACGGCGCAATCATGGCGGTGCCGGCCCACGACCAGCGCGACTTTGATTTTGCAAAAGCCATGAACCTGCCGGTTCGCATGGTGGTAGACACGGGTGAAGGCGATCCAGCGGTCACCGGTCAGCCCACCACCGGAGACGGCGTCCTAACCAATTCGGGCGAGCTCAATGGTCTGCACAAGGGCGAGGCAATCGCTCGCATGATCGAATTGCTTGCGTCAAGAGGCAAGGGCAAGGCGGCCAAGAACTTCCGTTTGCGTGACTGGCTGATTTCGCGCCAGCGCTACTGGGGCACGCCGATTCCAATCATCCACTGCGCAAATTGTGGCGAAGTGCCAGTGCCCGAAGACCAGTTGCCGATTGAACTGCCGAGTGCAGAAGGTCTGGATCTCGCTCCGAAAGGCAAGTCTCCACTCGGAGGTGCTACCGACTGGCTGAACGTACCTTGCCCGAACTGCGGCGCTCCAGCCCAGCGCGACAGCGACACCATGGACACCTTCGTGGACTCATCCTGGTACTTCCTGCGTTACCTTTCACCTAACTCAACCACCGAGGCTTTCCCAGTGGAGGCCGCCAAGGAATGGGCGCCGGTCGATCAGTACGTCGGTGGTGTTACCCACGCGATTCTTCACCTGTTGTACGCGCGTTTCTTCACCAAGGTGCTGCACGACCTTGGCTTCGTCGACTTCGAAGAGCCATTTACCCGACTTCTAAATCAGGGCATGGTTCTGATGAACGGGTCGGCTATGTCGAAATCTAGAGGCAATCTGGTCAAACTCAGCGATCAGCTGGATGAGCACGGAGTGGATGCCATTCGTTTGACCATGGCTTTCGCCGGCCCACCAGAGGACGACATCGACTGGGCAGATGTTTCACCTGCCGGCTCGGCAAAATTCCTCGCTCGCGCCTGGCGAATCGCTAAGGATGTCACATCGGCTCCTGGAGTGAATGTGGTCGCAGGCAACGCGGAACTCCGTAAAGCTACCCACACTTTCCTTCGTGATTTTGCGCCATCAATCGAGAGCTTCAAGTTCAACGTCGGCGTTGCCAAGATTATGGAACTGGTGAATGCCCTGCGAAAGGCAATCGACGGTTCAGTCGGAGGGGCTGACCCTGCCGTTCGCGAGGGTGCCGAAGTCGTCGCTAAGGCACTTTCGCTGTTTGCGCCATACACCGCCGAAGAAATGTGGTCGATGCTCGGCCACGAACCAGGTGTTGCGCTCGCCGGCTTGCAAGAAGCTGACTCGTCTTTGCTGGTTGAGAGTTCAACCGTTGCGGTGATTCAAGTCGACGGAAAACTTCGAGACAAACTCGAGGTCTCACTCGAAATCTCCGAGGATGAGCTGCGGGAACTCGCTCTATCGAGCGAGAACACCAAGCGAGCAATCGGTGACCGGCAAATTGCCAACGTGATCGTGCGTGCGCCTAAATTGGTCAACATCGCCACTAAGTAGACCTTTCTGCACAGTCAGAGACTGGACCGCTCCAAACTGTTTGGGGCGGTTTAGTTTTTCTGAATGCATTCAGCCAAGCGACCCGGGCTGACCAGCCGCTCCCTGGTCTTGATTCGCGATTTCGCGAGCAAGCGACCTTGGTTGATGCTTTTTGTGGGTTTATTAGGTGTACTGACGCTGATCGGCACAAATTCGCTTTCGGCTGCTCGCGGCAAGGAGGTGATCAACCCTGAATCGGTTACATCCAACCCGTCGGAAGCACCAGCGGTTAAGTTGCCCGAGATGTATGTCCACGTGGTGGGTGCGGTGCGTTCACCTGGGCTGTACCTGCTCGAGTCAGGTGCTCGACTGGTAGATCTCATCACCCTCGCCGGTGGTTTCACTCGGTTGGCTGATCAGGGCAGCGTCAACCTTGCTCGCACCCTGACAGATGGCGAACAGGTCTTTGTCTTGGATCGTTCGGGTGCCGGCTCAGCGTCCTATGTCGGTGCGGTGGCGACAACTGGTCAGTCCGGAGCCGTGCCGGGAAGTCGCATTAGCTTAAACCGAGCGACCGTTTCTGAACTTGAGTCTTTGCCCAGAGTGGGGCCGGCATTGGCCCAACGAGTTATTGATTGGAGAACCGCTAACGGGGGTTTCAAGGTCAAGGAGGACCTACTCAAAGTCGCTGGCTTCGGCGACAAAATGTTTGCGGCCATCAAAGATCGGGTAAGCCTTTGATCCGCAAGACTCCGAGTTTGAGCACTGTCGCCCTGGGCAGGCTCATCGGTCGGCATCCGATGGTATTCATTGCCATGGCGGCTTGGTTGACCGTTCTGGGTGCTCTGTTCGGCTCCGATTTAGCGGTCGTCGTGGCGGGTGTTTTGGTCTTACTGGCGCTGACATTGACTTGGTTTTGGGTTTCACCGCGGCTGACTCTTCTGACCTTGCTCAGCTTGGCCGGAATTTTCGCTTCATTTGCACTGCAAGCGGGAGTGAATCAGCTAGCAGTGCGCGAAATGGGTGCGAAGTCCTATTTTTCATCCTCTGAGGCGGGCCTTACCGTTTTAGACGAACCAAAACTTCAGAACGGTGTTTATCGAGCCAACGTCAAGTTGTCGCGTCTGGACAACAAGGCAATTGAGTGCTTGAAATTGCCGGTCTGGAATGTCCTGGTGCCCCTCGAATGCGAACCGCGCGGAGTAGCATCGTGGTCAGTCTTGGAGCACGCGCCAAGGTTAGCTGCGGGG
Source organism: Actinomycetales bacterium (assembly GCA_028868975.1). Classification (GTDB taxonomy): domain Bacteria; phylum Actinomycetota; class Actinomycetes; order Actinomycetales; family Microbacteriaceae; genus Rhodoluna. The sequence goes on along the minus strand of JAGWTM010000001.1, from coordinate 29,626 downwards.
CAGCAAATTAGTGCGACAGCATTTTTGAAGCCGACGCTGCGAGCCAGGGCAGCTTTTGAGGCCAAACTGACCGAGGTGCATTCGACGGCACGGTCAGTTGGTTACCGCTGGTTGTCAGAACTGCATCAGAGGTACCGTCAGACCAATGCCGGGTTGACACCTGACGCTGCGGGTTTGGTGATGGGACTCGCCATCGGCGACACGAGTCTGATTAGTCAAGAACTAATCGAATCGATGCAGGTAACCGGGCTCACGCATCTGAACGCGGTTTCCGGGGCCAATTGCGCGATAGTTATCGGCTTGGTCTGGCTGGGGCTGTCACGCACACGGCTGAATCGTGCATCGCGAACCGCGGCAGCGCTCGTGGCTCTGGTCGGTTACGTGCTTTTGGTTGGTCAGCAGCCCTCGGTGCTGCGCGCGGCAGTCATGCTTACCACCGTGCTCTGGGTGAAGTCGCTGGGGAGGAGGATCAACCCTCTGGATGCGCTTGGGCTCGCCATCGTCATCCTGCTCTTATTTGACCCCTGGCTGGCAGCGGATTTCGGCTTCGCGCTCTCTGTTACGGCAACCCTTGGGCTCGTTCTGCTGTCAAGGCCAATGACCGACCGAATTGCCGATTTGCGGTTTTTCGGCGCATCCTTGCCGAATTGGCTTAGCTCAGGCGCGGGCGTTGTCTTATCGGCGCAAATTCTCAGTCTGCCGCTAATCCTGGCGTTGAGCGGCTATCTGCCAACCTACACAGTTGTGGCGAACTTGCTCTCGGAACCGCTGGTCGCACCTATCACCGTCTTAGGGCTGGCCGCAGTTTGTTTCTTTTGGCTGCCCCCGGTTGCTGTTGGGCTCAATTGGCTCGGTTCGTTGCCAGCCGCGATCATCGAAGGGGTCGCAAAGACCCTTGCCGCTTTTCCTATGAGCCAAACACCATGGCTATCCGGCGCCTGGGGCATCCTGCTCGCAACGGCCATCTGTCTGTCGATTTCCTGGTTGCTGCTTTCCCCTCGACGAAGAAACTGGGCTTGGTCAGTGCTATCGGTAGCGGCGGCCGTGAGTCTCTCGGGTGTCCTCATTCGCCCAATCAGCGCTATCGGATGGCCCAATACCCGCTGGTCCGTGGTGGCTTGCGACGTGGGTCAAGGCGACGCGCTTGTCTTGCGCTCGCAGGGGCGAGTAGCTGTTATCGATGTGGGGCGCGACCCCAAACCGATCCAAATTTGTCTGGATCGACTCAACGTTCACGAAATCGAACTATTAGTTTTGACCCACTTTGACATGGATCACGTCGGAGGTATTCAAGGGGTTACCGAAAATCACAGGGTTCGCACAATCATGGAGACACCTTGGCCTGACCAAAGACCGACGGCCGATTTCATCAAAGCTGCCGCCATAGCAACGGGCGCTCGAATCGTGCTCGCCGAAACCGGCTTATCCGGTTCGTTAGGAACTTTCACCTGGAGCGTTCTAACCCCATCCAGAACTGCTAGCGAAGCCGAAGACTCCAATGACGGGAGCATCGGCATGCTTTGGGAATCCAGCGAAATGAACTTACTCACGCTGGCTGACCTGGGGGAGAAGGGGCAGATGCGTATCGTTCAGCAGAATCCAGCTCTCGTGGCCCAAGCCAGAGCGCATCCTCTGGTCTTGAAGGTAGCCCACCATGGCTCTGCCGACTTTTACCCAGAACTTTACGAGGAACTGCGGGCATCGATTGCTCTGATAAGTGTTGGCGCAGGGAACTCATACGGGCATCCGACAAAAAAGGCGCTCGCCGCGTTGGCGAGGGCGGGAACACGAATCTATCGAACGGATGAGGCTGGCTCCGTCGCGATAGCCTCGACACCTTCCGGTTCACTCGAGGTCGGTGTCGGTGCGGGCGGGTAGGCTGTCTGCGTGGCTAAAGCGATAGTTGTTGAGTGGCGAAAAGCCACCCCGGCGCCTTTCGTATTTGTTAGCGGTCCGGAAAACTACACCGCTGACACCGCCATTCGCGCAATCCGTGAGCAATTGCGCAAAAAACACCCGATTCTTGAGGTGCACGACCTGGATGCCAGCAGTTATCAATCTGGTGAATTACTCGGTTTAGCCAGCCCATCCCTGTTCGCCGAACCCCGACTAATCATTATTCGCAATGTTGAGCGCTGCACCGACGCCCTCATTGTCGACGGTCTCGACCTGCTTCAAAGCCCGGCGGATGACACCTACGTGATTTTCAGACACAACGGGTCAAGCGTTAGAGGTAAGAAACTAACGGACGCGCTAAAGGGTTCCGACCAGGTTGTCGAAATCCTCAACCCCGAAATCAAATGGGACAACCAGCGCGCACAGTTCGTGCAATCGGAATTTGCCCACGCAAAGCGAGCCATTTCTCCGGGGGCCATTCGAGACCTCGCTAATGCGTTCTCTGAAAATCTTGGAGAATTGGCTGCTGCATGCGAGCAAATTCTCCTCGACGAAGATGCCACCATCACAGAAGCCACCGTCGATCGCTATTACGGCGGTCGAATCGAGGCAAACGGTCTAAAAGTTGCCGATGTTGCCTTCAATGGCACTCCAGCTCAGGCCATCGCAGTCCTCAGGCATTCGCTCGCGAGCGGAGTTCAAGCTCCACCACTTATTGGAGCGCTGGCCAGCAAAATGCGTGCCATTGCAAAGTTGCATGACAATCGAAGCGCATCGCCACAATCTCTCGGGATGAGCCCATACGCGGCTGATCAGATTCGCAGACTCGTACCGGCCTGGAACGAGGAGGGGATCGCCAGAGTTTTGCTCGAATTAGCCTCCGCGGACTTTGCCACAAAGGGTGGCGAACGTGATCCTGATTTTGCACTCGAACGTTTGATCACTCTGATCGCTTACAAGGGTGAATTACCCGCAGGCGGCAGCGGCTCAGGAGCGAGATGAAGTCCTCTAAAACGAATCGAGTTATTTGGCTCGCGGGCGTCATGGCCCTGGTGTTTATCGCGATTGTTCTGCGTCCCGCGGTCGCCGCGGTCGGGCCGCTACTCCACGAAATCAGTGCGTCGCTACCGCTGTCTGCCGCCGAAACCTCGATTCTTGCCTCGGCCCCCGTGTTCTGTTTTGGCCTAGGTGCCTTTCTCGGCCCAGCTCTCGTTCGCAAGTTCGGATTACATCACGCGATGCTGGGTGTTCTGATTTTGTTGGCTATTTCGACTGTGGGTCGACTTTTTGGTGGCTCTATTCCGCTACTGATTGGAACTCTTGGCGTTGGTCTGGCTATCGCCGTAGCAAATGTGTTGCTGCCGACCGTGGTCAGAACCGACTACCCCCGTCGAATTCCTTTGATAACCGGCATTTACACAACCTTGCTGGCTCTCTCGGCGAGCTTTTCGGCGAGTACGGCCGTACCTTGGTCGCAGGCGCTCGGTGGCTGGCAGCCGGCACTCATGGTTTGGGGTGTTCCGAGCGCTATTGCAGTTCTGCTTTGGCTGACGCAGTTGAAGCGGGCCGACAAGGCGTCGGATGATGCCAACCAGTCAGCCGCGAATTCAAAGTCCGAGCAGAGAGCCGTAGTTCGCTCCAGCGTTACCTGGTTGTTGGTCGGATTCTTTGGCCTGCAATCCTTGGGCTTCTACGCAATTCTGGGGTGGTTGCCTAACGCGCTGATAGCCGCCGGATTGACTCCGGCAGGCGCGGGAGCCATTCTGGGACTGACCACAGCCGTGGGCATACCCTTTGGGCTACTGCTTTCTAGTTTTGTCGGACGCTTCAAAACTCTCGCCTGGTGGGCGGCCGGTTCTAGTTTGCTCCCGGCCATCGGATTCACCCTGTTGGCCTTCGAATTAGCATCACCCGGCCCTGAACTTTCTTCGCGGGCGACTATCGCCGGAGTCATGATTGGACTCGGCCAGGCCAGCACTTTCCCGCTTTCGCTGTCGATGATTGGATCGCGGGCTAGCAACAAGAGCCAAACCACGGTGCTTTCGGCCCTTAGCCAAGGCTGGGGATACCTCCTTGCCGGCGCGGGCACACTCCTTGTAGGCGTCCTGGCCGACCTGTCTTCATCTTTTGCCTTGCCATTTGCGTTATTGGCCGCGTTGAGTTTCTCTCAGGTTGTGGTTGGTTTTCTCGCCGGACGCCCCGGTCAGATTCCGGCTGGTCACTAGGCTCTCAGCCAGCAGGTCGCCAAGTTTGGAGGACGCTTCGGCTCCCAAATTGCGAGGCCAATTCAGACAAAGCACCCCATAGTCGACCGAAGCCCAATCGCGTCCGAATAAAGAAAATCCCCCGCCGGAAACCCGACGGGGGATTGCGTCACACGTGTGTGACAGAGCCTTTGATTTAGAGAGCCGAAGCCTTCTTGGCGATTGCCGACTTGCGGTTTGCGGCCTGGTTCTTGTGAAGGACGCCCTTCGAAACAGCCTTGTCTAGCTTCTTGCCTGCTAGGGCAACTGCAGCAGCAGCCTTAGCCTTGTCTCCGGCAGCGACTGCTTCACGAGCAGCGCGGATAACCGTCTTCAGCTCGCTCTTGACAGCCTTGTTGCGCTCAGCAGCCTTACGGTTGGTGCCGATTCGCTTGATCTGCGACTTAATGTTTGCCATGTTTCACTTTCTTGGTTTGCCCGCCTTGTGGGCGCGCATGAGAACTGAAAAACTTCAGGTTTTCGGGACTTAGAGGGAGACACACCTCTGTATCGACTTGAAAGCCTACCAGCCAAGGCCACAGCGAGCAAGTATTTCAAGGCGCAAAATGTCGATTCCGATGGCTAAAACCTGTGACCCGTGAAGACCCTGTGCGAGAATAGAAAACACGGACGCCGCTCTCGCGTTATCGCGTCCTTCCAAGATTTAGACCCAAGAGGTATTCCTTGTCGCCACGCGCACTGACCAGACTCGAGCCAGCGAGCACTGACCCGAGCCAGATTCGCAATTTCTGCATCATTGCGCACATCGACCACGGAAAGTCGACCCTCGCCGACCGCATGCTGCAGCTAACCGGCATCGTCGACGATCGCTCGATGCGCGCGCAGTACCTGGACCGCATGGACATCGAACGTGAGCGCGGCATCACCATCAAGTCGCAAGCGGTTCGCATGCCATGGGAGCTCGACGGCAAAACCTATGCCCTGAACATGATTGACACCCCCGGGCACGTCGACTTCACCTACGAGGTGAGTCGCTCACTCGCCGCTTGTGAGGGCGCAGTGCTGCTAGTTGACGCGGCACAGGGCATCGAGGCTCAGACCCTGGCCAACCTGTACCTCGCTCTCGAGAACGACCTCGAGATCATTCCGGTTCTGAACAAAATCGACCTACCCGCGGCACAGCCCGAGAAGTACGCCGAGGAGCTCGCCAACCTGATTGGCGGCAACCCAGAGGACTGCCTTCGTGTCTCTGGCAAGACCGGCGTTGGCGTGGATGCGCTGCTCGACAAAATCGTTCGGACTGTGCCGAACCCGGTCGGCGACCCCAGCGCGCCGGCTCGCGCCATGATCTTCGACTCGGTGTATGACTCATACCGAGGCGTGGTCACATACGTGCGAATGATTGACGGCAAATTGCAGCCCCGCGAAAAGATTCAGATGATGTCAACTAAGGCGGTTCACGAACTGCTAGAGATTGGTGTTTCATCGCCTGAACCAGAACCGACCAAAGGCCTCGGCGTTGGCGAGGTGGGCTACCTGATCACAGGTGTCAAGGATGTTCGTCAGTCAAAGGTTGGTGACACCATCACCAACAACGCCAAGCCAGCCTCTGAGCCGCTCAAGGGTTACAAGGACCCGCTGCCGATGGTTTTCTCGGGCATTTATCCGATTGACGGCAGCGACTATCCACTCCTGCGCGAAGCTCTCGACAAACTGAAGCTCTCGGATGCTGCACTGGCATACGAGCCCGAAACCTCGGTTGCGCTGGGATTCGGTTTCCGCTGCGGCTTCCTAGGCCTGCTGCACCTCGAGATTGTGACCGAACGTCTAGAGCGCGAATTCGGCCTCGACCTGATCGCGACCGCGCCGAGCGTGGTTTACGAGGTGACCATGGAGGACGGCAAAGAAATTACCGTCACCAACCCGAGCGAGTTCCCGACCGGCAAGGTCAAAAAGGTGCTCGAACCAATCGTCAAGGCTACGATCCTCTCGCCGAAGGACTACGTCGGTGTGATCATGGAGCTTTGCCAGAGCCGACGTGGCTCGATGATTGACATGCAGTACCTCGGTGAGGAACGCGTGCAGCTGCGTTACACGCTTCCGCTTGCCGAGATTGTCTTTGACTTCTTTGACCAGCTCAAGAGTAAGACCCAGGGCTACGGATCGCTCGATTACGAAGAAGCCGGGCTCGAGCAGGGTGATCTGGTGAAGGTCGACCTACTGCTGCAAGGTGAGCAGGTTGACGCGTTCAGCGCCATCGTTCACAAAGACAAGGCGTACGCCTATGGCGTGATGATCACCGGCAAGCTGCGCGAGTTGATTCCGCGCCAGCAGTTTGAGGTTCCAATTCAGGCTGCCGTCGGTTCGAGAATCATCGCGCGCGAGTCGATTCGTGCGATGCGAAAAGACGTTCTCGCCAAGTGTTACGGCGGTGACATCAGCCGAAAGCGCAAGCTACTCGAGAAACAAAAAGAGGGTAAGAAGCGCATGAAGATGGTGGGTCGAGTTGAGGTGCCTCAGGAGGCCTTCATCGCGGCACTGTCTACCGGTGAAGAAAAGAAGGGCGACAAGAAGGGCAAATAGCCCTCTTGCCTGAGCAAATTCGTGGCTCAATCAATCGACCTTGGTGAGGCAATGCCGCCGAGCGGTGCTCTACCGTCTTCGGTAATCGAAGACGTTGAATCGCGCAGCTGGCACGGTTATGTGCACATACCCTTTTGCCGGGTTCGTTGCGGCTACTGCGACTTCAATACCTACACGGCCGCCGAGCTTGGAACGGGCGATGGAGCCGTGTCTCAGACGGCATTCGCGGACCGATTGATTGCCGAAATTAGCTTTTCGCAAGGTGTGATCGAAAAAGCCGGACTGCCAAAGCGTGAACTAGGCAGCGTGTTCTTTGGGGGAGGCACTCCAACCCAGCTTCCGGCTGGCGATCTGGTTCGCATTTTCGAAGCTCTCAGCGACACCTTCGGAATTGCACCAGGAGCCGAGATCACGACTGAGGCCAACCCAGACAATGTCGACGAGGAGTACCTGCAAGAGCTTCGAGCCGGCGGATTCACTCGGGTTTCATTCGGGATGCAGTCAGCAGTCCCCGAAGTATTGGCGACTCTGGAACGCACCCACAAACCCGAAAACGTGCCGACCGCTGTAAGCGCCGCAAAGTCTGCAGCTTTAGCGGTTTCGGTCGACCTAATCTATGGCGCACCTGGCGAGACCTTGGAACAGTGGCGCGAGTCATTGAGGGCAGCCATCGAGCTCGATCCAGACCACATCAGTGCCTACTCGCTCATAGTGGAAGAAGGCACAAAGCTCGCTCGTCAGATTTCTCGTGGGCAACTCCCTGAACCCGATGAGGACCTTCAAGCCGACAAGTATGAGTTAGCCGATGCGATGCTCACCGACGCCGGCTTCGCGTGGTACGAAGTCAGCAACTGGGCTAAGTCTGCCGACCGTCGCAGCCGCCACAACCTCAGCTATTGGCAGAGTCAAGACTGGTGGGGTTATGGCCCCGGAGCGCACTCGCACATCGGTGGCACCCGCTGGTGGAACGTAAAGCACCCCGCGGCCTACGTGCAACGTCTGGCCGAGGGAGTGAGCCCCGCGCACTCGCGCGAGGTGCTTGACCGCGCGGTTCGCGCGCAAGAGCGCATCCTGCTAGAGATTCGAACCGATTCCGGGCTCGACATTGAGTTGGTCAAGGCTGTGAATCCTGATGCTAATCGAGTCATTGCGGCCGCGATCGCAGACGGTTTGATTGAACCTGCAGCGGCTCTGCACGGCAGAATTCGGTTGACGCTCAAGGGGCGTTTGCTGGCTGATGCGCTGGTTCGCGATCTGCTTGGCTAACGCTATTTGATGAACCGAATGGTCAGCGGCAGTCTGTAAAACTTGCCCTCACTGGCTCGGACGGCGGCCAGGATGTGCACGATGGTCCAGAGCACTGGCGGCAACCAGAAGAAGAACCAGCCGATCACGCTGACGGCAAGAAGGACATAGAGCAAGAGCATCGTGATGCCAAAGTTCAACGACTCACGCGTGTGATGCGCGATGAACGGTCCTCTGTCTTTGAGCAATAGGAAGCCGAGAAGTGGCGCGAAGAACTCAAAAAAGATTGCCGCGATGTGAAGTGCGACTGCCGCGGTGCGTTCATCCTCTGGACGCATGGGGTTGCGTGGCGGCGCGGCATAGGGATTGTTTTTATCGCTCATAATTCCACTCTACTTACGGCGCCCAACACTGCCTTCAAGCGGTGCGGCAGGGTAATATTGGCACTCAGAAGGCTTGAGTGCTAACTCGGCTCGGGTGCAGTGAACGCATGCAGTAAACGCTTGGAGGTGCGCAGAGTGATTTCAGATCGCAGTCTCGAAGTTTTGCGCGCGATCGTCAACGATTACATCGAAACTCGAGAGCCAGTCGGGTCAAAGACCCTACTTGAGCGGCACCAGCTTGGAGTTTCAAGTGCGACCATCCGCAACGACATGGCCATCCTTGAAGAAGAAGAGCTGATCACGGCCCCGCACACCTCGAGTGGACGCGTTCCAACCGATAAGGGCTATCGCCTGTTCGTCGACCGTCTCAACGAAGTTAAGAAACTCAACCAGGCGGAGCGAACCGCCATCGAAACCTTCATGGCCGGCAGCACCGATCTCGATGAGACGCTCGGTCGCACTGTTCGCCTGCTCGCCCAACTGACCAACCAGGTTGCCATGGTGCAGTACCCAACACTTGGCCGCGCTAAGGTCCAGACCGTTGAGTTGATTCCGATTTCCGCATCCCGTGTGCTGCTCGTTTTGGTTACCGACACCGAGCGTGTTCAAGAACACATCATCAATCTCGGTCAACCGGTCGAATCAGATTTCATAGCCGAATTGCGCAGTCGCCTCGTTGCAGCCCTGATTGGCGCACCGCTGACCACCGTTGCCGAGAAACTCGAGGGTTTTGTCGCGGGATTCGCTAGCAACCGAGTCGAGAATGTTCAGCTGATTCTGGATGGTCTGCTAGCCGAGGTGGACGCCAATCGCCAAGAGAAAATCATCATGGCCGGAGCGGCAAATCTTGTTCGTCGCGAGCAGGATTTCGCCGGAAGCATCGGTCCGGTTCTCGAGGCCATCGAGGAGCAGGTTATTTTGCTCAAGCTGATGAGTGAAATGCAAGCCGAGCAGTATGGCGTGGGCGTTCGCATCGGTCGCGAAAATCAGGTCGAACCACTCAGTAACACCACCATCATGGTCAGTGGTTATGAAACTCAAGGCCAGGAAATCGCCAAATTGGGCGTGCTCGGCCCGACCCGCATGGATTACAGCTCAAACATCGCTGCCGTGAGCGCGGTTGCGCGATATCTCTCGAAAACCCTGGGCAATTAGGTCAAAAGGAATCAGCTTGTCAGATCACTACGAAGTTCTAGGTGTGTCGAAGGACGCATCCGAGGAGCAAATCAAAAAGGCCTACCGCAAGTTGGCTCGCGAGCTACACCCTGACGTCAACCCTGCTCCGGAGGCTCAGGAACGTTTCAAGCTGGTGACCCACGCGTATGAGGTTCTTAGCGATGCCGAAGCGCGTCGAAACTACGACATGGGTGGCCAAGACCCATTCGGCGGAATGGGCAACTTCGGCTTTGGTGACATTTTCGACACCTTCTTCGGTGGTGGCGCCAGTCGCGGTCCACGTTCGCGCGCGGAACGAGGGCAGGATGCACTCATCCGCGTCGATTTGACCCTTCGCGAGGCCGTTTTTGGCGCTCCCAAGGTGTTGAAAATTGACACCGCCGTGCTCTGCAACACGTGTCAGGGCTCCTGCTGCCAACCAGGCACCGGACCAGCTATCTGCGATGTTTGTCGAGGTTCGGGAACTATCGCCCGACAGGTGCGCAGTTTGCTGGGCAACGTGGTGACCTCACAGCCATGTGGTTCTTGTCGTGGCTTCGGTCAGACAATTCCTCACCCCTGTGTCGAGTGTCGTGGCCAGGGACGCGTCCGCGCACGCCGCGACCTCGAGGTAACCATCCCCGCCGGAGTCGAAGACGGAATGCGGCTGCAGATGGCTGGGCACGGCGAGGTGGGCTTCGCCGGTGGGCCATCCGGTGATCTATACGTTGACGTTCAGGTTCGAGCCGATGAGCACTTCGGTCGCTCGGGCGACGATCTCACCTGCACGCTCAGTGTTCCTTTGCACGACGCGGTGCTAGGCGGTCTCGCCGAGATCGACTCATTTGACGGTCCACTGAAACTTGATATCGAGGCTGGCGCCCAGTCAGGTGACGTAATTACGGTCAAGGGCAAAGGCATGACGAAGGTTCGCGGCGGCGGCCGAGGTGATCTCAAGGTCACACTGCAGGTTGAGACACCCACCAAGCTGGACTCTAAGCAGAAGGAACTCTTCCGTTCTTTGGCTAAGTCGCGCAAGGCTGATTCACCGAAGCTTCTCAAGCACCAACCCGGCGTCTATGGCAAGCGACGCTAGATGGTAGAGCCGCTTTTTCGCGCCAATCTGTCTCAGCAGCCGGAAATCGGCGAGGTTGTCAGCCTTGACGGGGCCGAGGCCAAGCACGCTATTTCGGTAAGGCGCATGCGGATTGGCGAAGCGATTCAAATCACTGATGGCCAGGGTCTTCGCGTGCGTGGTGAAGTCACCTCGATTGCGGAGCGTTCGCTCGCCCTTGTCGTGAAGAGCACTGAGCGGGAATCGTTGCCATCGACCAGGTTCGTCCTAGTCCAGGCATTGGCAAAGGGCGATCGCGATGAATTGGCTATTCAAGCCGCAACAGAGTTGGGTGCCTGGGCGATTTGGCCTTGGCAAGCTGAACGCTCGGTGAGTCGCTGGGATGCCGCAAAGGCAGTCAAAGGTGTTGACCGCTGGCAGGCGATCGTTACCGAAGCGGCCAAGCAATCGCTGCGAGTCTTTGAACCGCGGGTAACCACCCCCGTCACGACCAAGGAATTGGCATCCCGTGTTGGCGAGTTCGACCAGGTCCTGGTGCTTGATCCGACCGCAAGCGTGGGACTTGGCTCGGTCAATCTGGATTCGGTTGGTTCGGGTCCACGAGTCCCTGGCGTGGGTGAGGTCGCCATCGTGGTTGGGCCAGAGGGTGGGATCAGTGAAACCGAACTGAATCAACTCGAGGCCGCGGGAGCCAAACGGGTGCGTCTCGGCCATGAGATTCTGCGAACCTCCACCGCTGGTGTGGCCGCCATTTCGGCTTTGCAGGCTCGGCTCGGTGCTTGGGATTAGCCGGCAACTTAGACTTACAGGCGGAGGACCTCTTTTGGACAACTGCATCTTTTGCAAAATCATCGCGGGTGAAATTCCGTCGACACTCGTCGGCGAATCCGAGCTCTCGATTGCATTCAACGACATCAATCCCAGACAGCCGGTGCACATTCTGGTCGTGCCAAAACATCACCACACCGATGTGGCGGCGCTCGCCTTTGATGCCCCAGACCAGCTGGTCGATCTCATCCAACTCGGTAGTCGTTTGGCCGCAGAGCACTCAACCGGTTCTTTTAGATTGCAGTTCAATACTGGAATCGAAGCCGGGCAGACCGTGTTCCACGCGCATGGGCACATCATGAGTACAACCCCAAAAAACGGAATGCAAACCACTACCGAAGAATCGAGCGCACTTGCCTAAAGCGGCCAAGAATCAGAAGGCAACGATCGAGGTGCTCGGCGTTCCAATGGTCGCCCTATTTGGGGCCAACGACCGACTTCTCAAAGAACTCGAATTGGCTTATCCCGAGGTTGAAGTGCACGCGCGCGGCAATGAAATTCAGCTCGACGGCGAGGCCAGCCAGGTCGCAGGCGCCAAATCCCTTATCGAGGATCTCATCGAGTTGATTGCCGGCGGCCACGAACTCGCCCCGCAAGATCTCAAGCGCAGCGCGAAAATGGTAGCCAACGCAACTCGCCCGGCGGAGGTGCTCAGCCAGAGCATCCTGTCCAGTCGAGGCAAAAACATCCGCCCCAAGACCATCGGTCAGAAAAACTATGTGGATGCGATCGACGAACACACCATCGTTTTCGGAATCGGCCCGGCCGGCACTGGCAAAACCTACCTCGCCATGGCCAAGGCGGTTCAGGCCCTGCAGAGAAAAGAAGTGAGTCGCATCATCCTGACCCGCCCGGCGGTCGAGGCGGGCGAACGACTTGGATTCTTGCCCGGCACATTGAACGACAAGATCGATCCGTACCTGCGTCCGCTATTTGATGCTCTTCACGACATGTTGGAAGTCGAGAACATTCCGAAGCTCATGGCTTCGGGAACGATTGAGGTTGCGCCGCTGGCCTACATGCGTGGACGCACGCTGAACGACAGCTTCATCATTCTCGACGAGGCACAAAACACGACTCCTGAGCAGATGAAGATGTTTCTCACTCGTCTGGGCTTCAACTCGAAGATGATCGTGACCGGTGACGTCACCCAGATTGATCTGCCCGCGGGCGCATCCGGGCTCCGAACAGCGCTTGAAATTCTCGAGGGAGTCGATGACATGCACTTCGCTCGGCTCACCAGCGAAGACGTAGTGCGACACAGTCTGGTAGCCAAAATCGTCGATGCCTATGCCAAATTCGAAGAACAGCAAACCGCCCAGGACCGCGAATCCGCGTTGGTCAAACGCAGTTCCGCTGAGCGTAAGCCGGCGTACAACAACCGAAAGCAGGCAGGGCGATGAGCACCGAGATTTATAACGAAACTCAGGTCGAGTTGGATGAGCAGCGCGTCCTCAATTTGGCTGCCTTCGCCCTGGATTTCATGCAGGTTCACCCGCTGAGTGAGCTGGGCATCAAGTTTGTTGATGAGCAAGCCATGGAGGCGTACCACCTCGAATTTATGGATGAGCCAGGACCAACCGATGTGATGAGTTGGCCAAGCGGCGAGTTCGCCTACGCGCGCGATGAGGGATTGCCGTCTCCGGTGGATCTCGGGTCGATCGCCATTTGCCCTTCGGTGGCCGAGAAACAGGCGGTGGCTGCCGGTCACGAAACGATCAACGAAATCTTGCTGCTGACCACCCATGGAATCCTGCACTTGCTCGGCTATGACCATGCCGAACCTGAAGAGCACGCAATCATGTTTGGAATTCAAGGAGATATCCTGCTGTCTTTTTACGCTTCGGAGGCTAAGGCCTAAGCCGCGGACATGCTGACTCTTGCTCTCTGGATTGCTCTGTTAGTTGCGGTTGCCGCGGCTCTGGCGGCGGTCCTGCGCGCGGCCGCAGCAGCCAACGAGGATGAGTCGAATCGTGCCGAATCTCTCGGCTTCTTGCGATTGGTTCTGACCGGGATCTTCGGCGTGGTCATCGGTCAGGGATTGAGTCCGATCAATATCGGTTGGGGACTCACCGCGTTGATTTCAATCGCGCTGATGTTTGCACTGCTTTTTGGCAGCCAGTGGCTTGCCCGGCGGTTCGGTCACCGACCGGTCGGACAAGCTCTTCTTCGCCTTTTTAGACCAGCGGTGAATTCGTGGCACCTGCTGTTCACTCCGCTTTCGCTTCCGAAAGAAGAGGAACCCGAGGAGTTTGAGCAGGAGCTCCTGGACTCGGTCGAGGACTTCGGCGACACAATCGTGCGCGAAATCATGGTGCCTCGCGTCGACATGGCGACCGTTGCTGCTGATTCGACCCTTGCCGACGCGATGACTGTCTTGCTCGCCCGCGGTTACTCGAGAGTGCCGGTCCGAGGTCGATCAATCGACGACATTGTCGGTGTGCTCTACCTCAAGGACACCGCACGTGCGATGCACGAAAAACAGGACACGTTCAAGACCACATCCGTCACCGAGATAATGCGCGCGGTGCTGTTTGTGCCCGAATCGCTCGCGGTTGATGACCTGCTGCAGCAGATGCAAACCACAAACCGGCACATCGCGATTGTGGTTGATGAATACGGGGGAGTCGCCGGGCTCGTCACCCTAGAGGACGTTATTGAGGAACTTGTCGGCGAGATTACCGACGAGTACGACAGTGGGCCAGCGGAGGTTGAACAACTCGACGAGAACCGGTGGCGCGTGAACGCCAGGTTCCCGCTGATTGACCTCGGTGAACTCTTCGACATCGAATTAGAGGATGAAGACGTCGACAGCGTCGGCGGTCTGCTGAGCAAGGAACTAGGGCGCCTCCCTGCTCGCGGTGACTCCGTCACCTACTCTGGCCTCGAGTTCACCGCCGAACGTATCGAGGGCCGCCGCAAGCGACTAGTCTCAGTTCTCGTTAGTCGTCAGTCGGATTTGGCCGACGCTCAAGCAGCTTTTGGAGTTGAAGCCTGATGACCACCCCCAATCACCGCGCCGGATTTGTCTCATTTGTCGGTAGGCCGAATGTCGGTAAGTCGACTCTTACCAATGCGCTGGTCGGCGAGAAAATCGCAATCACAAGCGCCAAGCCGCAAACTACACGCCGAGCAATCAGGGGTATCGTTCACCGTGACTACGGCCAGCTGATCATCGTTGACACACCGGGATTGCATCGCCCAAGAACTCTGCTGGGTGAGCGACTCAACGATTTGGTCGGGTCAACTTTGGCTGATGTCGACGTAATCGGAATGTGCTTCCCGGCGAACGAAAAAATCGGCCCCGGGGACCAGTTCATCAACACCCAGCTCGATGACTACCGCCGCGCGAAACTCGTCGCCATCGTGACCAAAACCGAGTTGGCCGATCGTCAAACTCTCACCAACCAGCTGATGGAGGTTGGCAAGCTGCGTGACTGGGATGCGATTATTCCGGTTTCCGCTCTGGGTGAGGGAGCGAATGGGCGCGACCAGCTCGAATCGCTAACCGAGTTGCTAATTGGTCTCATGCCCGAATCGCCGAAGCTCTACCCAGAAGACATCATCACCGACGAGTCGATCGAGGATCGAGTTTGCGAATTCATCCGTGAGGCAGCGCTGGAAGGGGTGCGCGATGAACTCCCGCACTCGATCGCTGTGACCATTGACGAGATGTCGAAACGCGAGGACCAAGAGCTCACCGACATCCACGCGAACATCTGGCTTGAACGCGATAGTCAAAAGGGCATCATCATCGGCCCCAAGGGTTCACGACTGAAAGCCGTTGGTCAGACGGCCCGTCAAGAAATCGAACGTCTGATCGGTCACAAGGTCTTTTTGAGTCTTCGGGTCAAAGTGGCTCCCGAGTGGCAGCGCGACCCGAAACAGCTTGGAAAACTTGGTTTCTAGCGCTCATAAGCGCTAGCCTAAAAGCGTGTTCTCACTGCTACTTCTTAGCGGCCGCGACGAGGCCTAACCCGGCCTTCCTCGTCGCGGAGCTGGTTTACGGCTGAACCCAAATCGCAATCCCGAATTTTCGGCGAGGTTGCAAAGCGAAAAGAGAACTGATTTTTATGCAAAACACTCAAAAGCCTTCGGGCATGCCAACTCACAAATACCTGCCCTTCCATGAGCAAATCAAGGTCGATCTTCCCGTTCGCACGTGGCCAAACAAGGTAATCACCGAGGCTCCGCGCTGGTGTGCAGTTGACCTACGCGACGGCAACCAGGCGCTAATCGATCCGATGAGCCCCGAGCGCAAACTCAAGATGTTCCAACTCTTGGTCAAAATGGGCTACAAGGAAATCGAGGTCGGCTTTCCATCGGCGAGCCAGACCGATTTTGACTTCGTGCGTTTGCTCATCGAGGACGGGCACATCCCTGATGATGTGACGATTCAGGTTTTGACACAGGCTCGAGACAGCCTGATTGAACGCACCTATGAGTCACTGCGGGGCGCCAAGCGTGCCATCGTGCACTTCTACAATTCCACCTCGGTTCTGCAGCGCCGAGTGGTCTTCAAAGCTGACAAGCAGGGCATTCTCGAGATTGCAACGCATGGAGCACGCAAATGTCTCGAGATGGAGGCTACCGCTCCCGGCACTGAGTTTTACTACGAGTACTCGCCGGAGTCATACACCGGAACCGAACTCGAGTACGCAGCTGAGGTTTGCAACGCGGTCATCGACATCATCAAGCCGACTCCCGAGCGCAAGATGATCATCAACCTGCCGGCAACCGTGGAGATGGCTACGCCTAACGTATACGCCGACTCGATCGAGTGGATGAATCAAAACCTGCACTCACGCGACAGCATCCTGATTTCGCTTCACCCGCACAATGACCGCGGCACCGCGGTCGCTGCTGCCGAACTGGGCTACCTGGCAGGCGCGGACCGCATCGAAGGCTGTCTGTTTGGCAACGGTGAGCGCACCGGAAACGTCGACCTGGTCACTTTGGGATTGAACCTGTTCAGCCAGGGCATCGATCCGCACATCGATTTCGGCAACCTGGATGAGATCAAGCGAACCGTCGAGTATTGCAACCAGATGCCGGTCCATGAGCGCAGTCCATACGGTGGTGACTTGGTCTACACCGCCTTTTCAGGTTCGCATCAGGATGCCATCAAGAAGGGTTTCGAACTCATGGCCGAGGATGCCAAGCAGCAAGGCGTCGAGGTTGATGACCTGGTCTGGGCCGTGCCGTATCTTCCTATTGACCCCAAGGATGTCGGTCGTTCATACGAGGCCGTAATTCGCGTCAACTCGCAGTCGGGCAAGGGTGGTGTCGCCTATCTTTTGAAGACCGATCACAACCTCGACCTACCGCGAAAGTTGCAAATCGAATTTTCGCGCGTGGTACAGAATGTGACCGACTCATCGGGTGGTGAAGTCACCAGCGAAGCCCTGTGGGATGTTTTCACTGATGAGTACCTACCTGCTCCAGCTGATAAGCCGGAACTGAAGTGGGGTCGCTTCGAACTAAAGCGGATGCGCACCTCGAGCGACATGGATGGCATTGTGAACCTGGATGTTGTCCTGCGCGATGGTGCCGGAGAAGTTGAGGTTTCGGGCACCGGCAACGGTCCGGTTTCCGCCTTCTTGAACGTGCTCGAGCAGCAGGGCGTCAAGGCTCAGGTGCTCGACTATGTCGAGCACACCTTGGGTGCCGGTGGTGACGCTCAGGCGGCCGCCTATGTTGAGCTCGAACTCGACGGTCGAACCCTCTGGGGTGTTGGTATCGATGGCGACATTGCTACGGCATCGCTGAAGGCCATCATCTCTGGTGTGAACCGCGCCATTCGCCGATAACCCATCGCCGCACACGCATAATCGATAGGTGCCAACCTACCGAGATGAAGCCGTCGTGCTGCGCACCCACAAGTTGGGTGAAGCGGATCGAATTGTGACGCTGCTCTCTCGTTATCACGGCCAAATCCGAGCGGTCGCCAAAGGAGTTCGAAAAACCAGTTCACGGTTTGGCTCGAGGCTCGAGCCATTCATGGTTGTCGACATTCAGTGTTACGAGGGGCGAACCCTCGATTCGGTGACCCAAGTTGAGTCGATTGGCGCATACGGCCGCGAGATTATTAGCGACTACGCCTCATACACGGCGGCATCGGTCATGGTCGAAACTGCAGAAAAGCTAACTTCGGCGAGCGATTCTCAACCCCAGCAATATCTGCTGTTGGTTGGCGCTCTGAGAAGTCTCTCCAATCGAGAACACGCACCCGGGCTGGTTCTCGACAGCTATTTGCTAAGGGCACTGTCGATTGCGGGCTGGGCACCAAACTTTATTGAGTGCGCTCGTTGCGGAACCCCGGGTCCGCACCGATCCTTCGTAATCCAAGCGGGAGGCGTGGCCTGTGAAGATTGCAAGCCGGCCGGTGCCGCCGTGATCGATCCGGCGACCAATGAACTTCTAGGTGCCCTCTTGGCGGGAGACTGGGGCTTGGCTGACGCATCCAGCGATAGGGCGAGGTCCGCAGCTTCGGGTATTGTTGCGGCATACAGCCAGTGGCACATCGAACGAGGGCTCAAATCACTGCAGCACGTGGAGCGAGAATGACTGATTCCCAATCACTTGGAGCCTTAGCGAACCTCTGGCAGCCCGTCGACGGCTTTTTGCCCGTGGCTCGACCCGATCGCCCATGCCCCAAATTCGAGGCCAACAGCGTGCCCAATCACGTCGCCATCGTCATGGACGGCAATGGTAGGTGGGCTAACGAGCGCGGTCTAACCCGAATTGAGGGGCATAAGGCCGGCGAGGCTGCGCTCCTGGATGTCGTTGCTGGAGCTCTGGAAGCCGGGGTCAAGTATTTGACCGTGTATGCCTTCAGCACTGAAAACTGGAAGCGTTCACCCGAGGAAGTCCGTTTTTTGATGGGCTTCAATCGTGATGTCCTTCGCCGCCGGCGCGACCAGTTGAATGCCTGGGGCGTCCGGATTCGTTGGGCTGGTCGTCGCCCGAAGCTGTGGTCGAGCGTGATCGACGAACTGCAGGAAGCCGAGCGGCTGACCGCAAAGAACTCGAAATTGACTCTGACCATGTGCGTGAATTACGGTTCCCGAATTGAAATCACGGATGCCTTCAACGCGATGAGCCAGGACATCGCGGCTGGCCGCCTCAAGCCCGGTTCGATCAGTGAGAAGACCGTGTCACGCTACCTTGGCAGCAATTGGCTTCCGGATGTGGATCTGTTCTTGCGCAGTTCGGGGGAGCAGCGGGCATCCAACTTCTTGCTCTGGCAGAGCGCATACGCCGAATTTGAGTTTGCCAGCACGCTTTGGCCCGACTTTGGTCGACAGCACCTGTGGCAGGCCATCGACAATTTCAAGAACCGCGATCGCCGGTTTGGCGGCGCGCTGGACAAGCCCAAGACCTAGGGCAATCGAGGCTAAACGGCTAGACTGAGAGTTCTGTCTGCCTCGTGCAGCGCCAACTGGTCTGGCATCCGGTCAGGCCAAGAACCTATGGAGTTTAAGTGGCTACCCCTAACCGTCTCGAATCGGTAATTTCTCTAGCAAAACGTCGCGGCTTTGTCTTTCAGGCCGGTGAAATCTATGGCGGCTCGCGCTCGGCCTGGGATTACGGACCCCTCGGCGTCGAACTGAAAGAAAACATCAAGCGCCAGTGGTGGAAGACCATGGTCAATAGCCGCGAGGACATCGTCGGTCTCGACTCATCCGTCATTTTGCCTCGTCGAGTCTGGGAGGCTTCGGGCCACGTCCGTGAATTTAGCGACCCGCTGGTGGAGTGTCTGAGCTGCCACAAGCGTCAGCGCCAGGACCACCTCGAAGAAGCCTTTGAAGAGAAGAAGGGTCGCGCGCCAGAGTCAATGGCCGAGATCGTATGTAAGGACTGCGGCACCAAGGGTCAGTGGACCGAGCCCAAGGCCTTCAACGGCTTGCTTCAGACCTTCCTGGGCCCTGTTGCCGCAGAAGAGGGTTTGCACTACCTGCGCCCAGAGACCGCTCAGGGAATCTTTGTCAACTTTGCTAACGTGCTGAACGCATCCCGCATGAAGCCACCGTTCGGAATCGGCCAGATCGGCAAGTCATTCCGCAACGAGATCACTCCGGGAAATTTCATTTTCCGCACCCGCGAATTCGAGCAGATGGAGATGGAGTTCTTCGTCGAGCCGGGCACCGATGAGCAGTGGCACGACTACTGGATTGAGCAGCGCCTGAACTGGTACATCGATCTTGGAATCAACCCCGAGAACCTTCGCATCTATGAACACCCGAAGGAAAAACTCAGCCACTACTCGAAGCGCACTGCCGACATCGAATACCGCTTCGGATTCACCGGAAGCGAGTTCGGTGAACTTGAAGGCATCGCCAACCGCACCGACTTTGACCTGTCAACGCACTCGAAGGAATCGGGTACCGACCTGAGCTACTTCGATCAGGCCAAGGGTGAGCGCTGGACGCCTTACGTGATCGAACCGGCCGCCGGTCTGACTCGTTCGCTAATGGCCTTTTTAGTGGATGCCTACCACGAAGACGAGGCTCCAAACACGAAGGGTGGCGTCGATGTTCGCACCGTTCTTCGTCTCGACTATCGTCTGGCCCCGGTCAAGGCTGCTGTCTTGCCACTGTCTCGCAATGAGGAGCTATCTCCAATCGCTCGAGAGCTTGCGGCGAACCTTCGCAAGAACTGGAATATTGATTTCGACGATTCGGGTGCTATCGGTCGCCGTTACCGCCGCCAGGATGAAATCGGAACCCCGTTCTGCGTAACCGTCGACTTCGACACGCTCGAAGATAAAGCCGTTACCGTTCGCGAGCGCGACACCATGCAGCAGGAGCGAGTTTCGCTCGACCAGTTGCCTGGCTATCTAGCCGCAAAACTGCTCGTTTAGTCCCACCGTCGAACACTTCAGATGACGAAACCGGCCCTTCAGTACGGCAAGCTGGCAATCACTACGCCCGTCGTGCTCGCACCGATGGCCGGCATCACCAACACTGCCTTTCGCCGTCTCTGTCGCGAATTCGGTGGTGGTCTGTATGTCTCCGAAATGGTTACTTCACGGGCTCTGGTTGAGCGCACCGAGGAATCGATGCGTCTAATCAGCCATCACGAGTCCGAAGATATTCGATCGGTTCAGCTTTACGGAGTCGACCCCAAAACGGTTTCCGATGCAGTCAAAATGCTGGTGGACGAGAATCGAGCCGACCACATCGATCTGAATTTCGGTTGCCCGGTTCCGAAGGTCACTCGCAAAGGCGGGGGTGCCGCCTTGCCATGGAAGCGCGACCTCTTTGCGGCAATTGTTCAGGCAGCCGTCAACTCTGCGGGAGACATTCCTGTCACGGTGAAAATGCGCAAGGGAATCGATGCCGACCACCTGACTTTCCTGGATGCCGGCAAGTCAGCCCGTGATGCAGGGGTGACAGCAGTTGCGCTGCACGGACGCACCGCGAGCGATTATTATTCGGGAACCGCGGATTGGAATTCAATCGCCACCCTGCGTGAAGCGCTACCTGATGTTCAGGTGCTTGGCAATGGCGACATCTGGTCTGCCGGAGACGCTATCCGCATGATGCGTGAGACCGGTGTTGACGGGGTAGTGGTTGGTCGAGGCTGTCTTGGGCGTCCGTGGTTGTTTGCTGATCTTCAGCAGGCATTTGACGAATACCAGCGCGATCCAAATTCAAATGCCGCAATTGAACCAGTTCAGCCCACCCTCGGCGAGGTGGCCGACGCCTTCAAGCGCCACGCTGAGCTGTTGATTGAATTCTTCGACGGCGATGAAGCGCGCGGTTGCCGCGATATTCGCAAACACGTCTCGTGGTACTTCAAGGGGTATCCGGTTGGCGGTGACTTCCGTGACCAGTTGCACCGTGTCGAATCGTTGGCGCACATGGATGACATTTTCGGCTCTCTCGACCGAGACATTGCTTACCCGGGTGAACTGGCCGAGGGGCCTCGCGGTCGTCTCGGCGGTGCGAAGGCCTGCAGCTTGCCGGAGAACTGGCTGGATTCCCAGGAACTCGAGGGCAAGCAGCGCATCCTGCTCCAAGAGGCCGAGCTCAATGTTTCAGGTGGTTAGGGGTGTCTGATGTCTCTGGGCTTTGATCGCAGCGTTTTTGAACGCGGTTACAGCGACTTTGATCGCGAGCGCTTTGTGCCCGAAACCCGCACCGGCGCTTCGGGACGTGGTGAATTCGCGCGAGATCGCGCCCGTGTGGTTCATTCGGCAGCGTTGCGACGGCTCGGCGCCAAGACGCAGGTTTTGAGTCCATCCGGCGGCGATTTTGCTCGCACCCGACTAACACACTCGCTGGAGGTCGCGCAGATCGGACGCGAGATGGCGCTTGACCTCGGGGTCAGTCCTGACCTGGTTGACATGGCCTGCCTGGCCCATGACCTTGGGCACCCACCCTTCGGACACAACGGTGAGAAGGCTCTCAACATTTGGGCCGAGGGCATCGGCGGCTTCGAGGGCAATGCTCAGACCCTTCGCCTCCTCACTCGAATCGAACCAAAAGTTTCAACCCGCGAGGGCCTTTCGGTTGGTCTAAATCTGACTCGCGCGAGCCTCGATGCAGCTTGCAAATACCCCTGGAGCCTCGCGGACGCATCCGCTGAAAAAGGTGCCGACCACTCGCTCAAATTCGGCGTTTATGAAGATGACCTACCGATTTTTGAATGGATGCGTATCGGCGCTCCCGCGATGCGCAAGTCGGTTGAAGCGCAGATCATGGACTTCGCCGACGATGTTGCTTATTCGGTTCATGACTTTGAAGATGCCATCGTTTCACGCTACGTCGACGTGGCCCAGCTGAATGATGCTGCCTACGAATCGGAACTGCTAACCAAGATTGCCGCCTGGAATGGCTTTTCAATCGAGCAGGATGAGTTGCGGCAGGCGCTGGAACGACTGCAAACCGAGACCTACTGGCTGCGCGAATACGTTGGGTCGACGCGCGACCTCGGTCAACTCAAGAACCTCACCAGCGCCTTGATCGGCCGTTTCGTTAGTCGCACCACAAGCGCCATAATCGACGATTCTCCCGCGGAATCACTCGCGCGTTTCGGAGCCATCCTCGCGGTTCCGCGAGAGGTCCGTGCCGAAATTGCCGTCCTCAAGGGAATTGTTTCGGCTTTTCTGATGTCGCACGAACGACGCCAGCCGTTCTATGAGCGCCAGCGAATTGTCCTCGTTGAGCTCGCGGACGCGTTGCTGGCGGCCAACGGCCGTGAGCTGGACGCATACAGCTCGGCCGCCTGGCTGTCGGCAAAGGATGAGTCGGCGCAGCGGCGCGTCATCGTCGACCAGGTTGCCTCACTCACCGACCAGAGCGCAATCGCCCTGCATGAACGGCTGGTCGGCCCGCGCGGCTGACCTTCGTAGGATTTACTCATGGCCATCGCAAAAAACAAGGAAGCACTGCGCGATCGCCTCGACCTGGTCGATGTGATTTCGGGTTACGTCCAACTCAAGCGAGCCTCGGCCAATTCCTATAAGGGCCTGTGTCCCTTTCACGCCGATAAAAACCCATCGATGACGGTCACCCCGCACATGGGGCTGTGGCAGTGCTGGTCGTGTGGCGCCAAAGGCGATGTCTTTGGTTTCGTAATGCAGATTGAAAACCTAGATTTTCCGGCCGCACTCGAGTTGTTGGCCGCCAAGGTTGGCTTTGTGCTGGAATACGAAGAGGGCAGGGGGCCCGCTAAAGAGGCCAATAATCGCCCAAGAATTCTTGCAATTAACCAGGCAGCAGCCGAGTTTTTTCAAGCGCAGTTGCCAACCGATGAGGCCAAACCGGCTCGTGACAACCTGCTCGATCGAGGTTTCGACAAAGCCGCGGCAGCCAAGTTCGGAGTCGGTTATTCGCCCGATAGCTTCAATGCCCTAACCAACCATCTCAAGTCCATGGGCTTCACCGACCAAGAGTTGTTGGATTCCACATTGGTTCGCAAGAGCGAAAAAACCGGAGGCGTGTACGACTTTTATCGAGGCCGCCTCATGTGGCCGATTCGGGACCAGGGCGGTGCCGTGATTGGTTTTGGCGCCCGCAAGCTGCTTGAAACCGATCAGGGACCCAAGTACTACAACAGCTCGGATTCGCCGGTCTATCACAAGAACAAGGTGCTTTACGGAATCGATCTGGCCAAGGCGCCGATCGGCAAAAAACGTCAGGTAGTCGTGGTTGAGGGCTACACCGATGTGATGGCTTGCCATTTGGCCGGGGTCGATACGGCCATCGCTACCTGCGGTACGGCTTTCACTGAAGAGCACGTGAATATCATCAACCGCCTGCTCTCGGGCGGCACCGAGGGAACCGCCGAGGTCATCTTCTGTTTCGATCCGGACGAAGCGGGCCAAAAGGCCGCGATGCGAGCCTGGGAACAAAGTTCGCAATTCAAGGCCCAGACGTTTGTAGCGGTTGGCCCCGATGGACTCGACCCTTGCGACCTTCGTTCCAGTAGGGGTGATGAGGCCGTTCGGGCCATGATCGCTAACCGCAAGCCGATCTACGAATTCATGGTTCGTCAGTACCTGGACAAATTCGACCTCACCAATGTCGCCGGACGCGTTGCCGGTGCCAAAGCCGCTGCGCCGATCATCGCTGCGATTCGAGACGTAACCTCCAGGTCAGCCTACGAACGCGAGCTTTCGGGTTGGGTAAGTCTTGATCCGCAGGAGGTTCACGCGTTCGTCGAGGAGGCCGTGAGGAGCAAGGCACGCGCTGGAGTGGCCGCCATGAACCGCGGCAACGTAGGTGCAACCGAGGCAACTCCTTCGTCCGCCGATGAGAGCGGCTCGTTTTCGAATTCGGGCGAGACCCCGGCAGTCAGAACCTTCCCTCCAATCAATCTCAATGATCCGATGACCCGAGTTGAGCGTCAGGTGCTCGAGGTAATCGTTCAAGTGCCAGACTGCTATTCGCCCAACGCGCTAGCGAGGATCTTGGCGGTTGGATTTGCGCATCCCGCTCATAATGCAATCGGCCAGGCCATCGCACGTCTGGTTTCCGAGATGCCCGATGCGATTCACGACCATGGTTGGCTCGAACGACTTCAGTCCTTGCTGCCACCCGAACTGCAGCCAGCGGTCACCGAGATTGCCGTCCAGCAGCTGCCAGCTGACAGCGAGGAAGCACTCGCACGCTATGGCAAAGGCGTCATCATCGGAGCTTTGGATCGATCACTCAATGTAGAGAAGAACGATCTACTTGCCGAACTGCGCCGATTGGACGCGTCTTCGCAACCAGAGCGGTTCTCTGAGGTCAACAGGCGACTGGTGGCCCTCGAGGCCGACCGTCGGGCCCTGCGCGCCCAGGGCTAGGAGGGGTATCACATGGAGATTGATCGACACCTGGTCGCGATTGAACCTAAACAATTTGCTCCGTATGTTGAGGCTGTTGAGGCCGCCGGTGGGCGAGTAGTGCCGCTGAGCGCAGACGTCGGAGCGCTAATTTGGACGGATTACGCGCGTCCCGACGCCCTCGCCGACCTACTCGACGAGAACCCTCAACTCGAATGGGTGCAGCTGCCCTTTGCGGGTGTCGACGCGTTTGCCAAGGTGCTGAAGCACCCGCCTCTGCTTGCTAACGGTGGGCGTTTCACTTCGGCCAAGGGTTCCTATCGTGAGCCGGTAGCCGAGCATGCGCTGATGCTTTGCATGGCCCTCGGGCGAGCTATTCCCGAGCGGGTTCGCGCTAAGTCTTGGGGCAAAAAGTTCGCGGTCTCGCTCTATGACGCCGAGGTTTTGGTAGTTGGCGGCGGTGGCATCACCGAGGAGCTACTTAAACTGCTGAACCCTTTTCGTGCCCGCGTGACCGTGGTTCGCAAGCACGTGTCAACCATGGACGGTGCCGCGGCGGTCATTCCCTTTGCTGAACTGGATGCGGCACTGCCCGGCGCAGATTTCGTGGTCTTAGCGGCAGCGTTGACGCCTGAGACTAAGGGACTGTTTGACGCTCAGCGGCTGGCTCGAATGAAACCAAGCGCGTACCTCGTCAACATCGCTCGCGGGCCGATGGTGGTGACCGCAGATCTCATCCATGCCCTGGATGCCGGCGTTATTGCCGGTGCTGCCCTCGATGTTACCGATCCAGAGCCTCTGCCAGATGGTCACC
The DNA here is from genome assembly GCA_028868975.1 of Actinomycetales bacterium. Classification (GTDB taxonomy): domain Bacteria; phylum Actinomycetota; class Actinomycetes; order Actinomycetales; family Microbacteriaceae; genus Rhodoluna. Next base: position 4,167 of record JAGWTM010000001.1, on the reverse strand, counting down.
CGCTGTGGAATGCTCGCAACATCATCATCACGCCACACACCGCGGATACCAACGAAATGGTGTTGCGCATGTTCTCGGTACGAGTGGGTGAAAATGTACGTGCCTATCGTGGCGAGGGGCAGTGGGTCGGATTGGTTGATCCAGAGCTCGGCTATTAGTTTTCTAAAGTCATGCCTGCAGTTCTGAAAAGTCTGCTAAAGTTTCTAATCGCGCAAGCATTCCTCGGTAGCTCAATTGGCAGAGCAATCGGCTGTTAACCGATAGGTTCTTGGTTCGAGTCCAAGCCGGGGAGCCACTCTTTTTGGCCTGAAGCCTACGACCTAACTCGTTTGGATTCAGGCCAAAACTTTATCTACATCGGTGTCGAGGCAAGGCATCGCGAGTGTTCTAGGCGGTGCAGAGTGATCAGATGGATCCAGAGCCACAACTGGCTATCGGGCGTCTATTTCGCAATCACCGGCATTCTGATTTTTGGCGGAGCCGACCTCATGCTTCAGGGCGTGCAAGCCCTCGCAATCAGCGCGCTCTTGTCACTGTCACTTATCGTCGCCCGGCAGATTCCAGCAGCAGCCATTGGTGTTGTCGCGCTTGGTTCACTGCTCGAAATTTACCTTGGGCTTCACCCGTTGGCCGCTGGGGTTTCGGTAGCCTTCATGATTGCTCTGGTGTCCGCGTTCGCCACGCAATTCTGGCGGTTGATGACCTTGGGCATCTCGACACTCGCTGGCCTCGCGGTTGTAATCGAGCAGGCAATCACGCTCCCGTTTGGTGACACGGTCTATGGAATGGGCATCTTTAGCGAACCTGGACGTGTGACGGTCGCGTTCTTTGGGTCGCTAATCGTCTTGAGTGTCAACACTCTGGCCTGGCTGACCGGCCGTCTTCTGATGACGCGAGACACCCACGTTGGCACCCAGTTCGATAGAGCGGTGGCGGCTGCGGAACAGGCGCGCCTGAACCTTGAAATCGCTGAGCAGAACGAGCGCTTCAACATCGCTCGCGACATTAACGAGCTAATCGTCCAAAGAGTCTCAGCGGTTATTTCTCAGGCCGAAGGCGGCATCTACGCCGCCAAGGCTGACCCGAGCGCACCGTTGCGTTCACTCGAGGAACTCAACCTGCAGGCGCGCAGAGCACATACCGAACTTCGTCGCCTATATGACATGTTGAACAAAACCCACGAGGTCAGTGCCGCACCACCTGGAATCGATGAGCTGGAGCAGCTGGTGGTGAACTACCGCGAACTAGGCTTCAACGTAACTCTGCGCCACGAGGGGCCGCGGTTCTCGGTCAATGACGGTGCTGAACTGGCTATCTACCGAATCGTGTATGAGGCGATGGCAAATGTTCGCGATCACGCGCCGGTTGGTGCCGACCTCACTATTGATTTCAGCTGGGTCGACCAGGGCGTTCAGATTTTGGTTAAGGACAACGGCATCGAATTTGCCAATAGAGCCGTTTCGCTCGACCAGCTCACCGACGCGGGTTACACGGTCGCAGAAGACTTGCAAGCTCTGGTTAAGCCGATCAAGGGTGCCAGCTTGACTGCGATGAAAGAGCGAGCTGCCCTCTACGGGGGCAGCGTCGAGGCAACGCGCGTCCCGGGGGTAGGTTTCACAGTTTCGGCCATTTTCCCTAACCTCCGCGAGCTGGCTGGCTAACATGGCGAACGAGCTTCGTATCGGTTTGCTCGACGGCGAGCCGAGTATCCGCTCGGGGCGACGCATGGTGATCGACTCCCAGGCTGATTTGCGGGTGGTCTATGAAGAAGAGAATGGGCTAACCGCGCTGGAGCGCATCCCAGATTTGCTTATCGATGTTTTGGTGGTTGACCATCGACTCAAGGCAATCGATGGCATCAGTTTTGCCAAGAAACTCGTCGAAACCCTAACTGCCGCTGAACAGCCGGTTCCAAAAATCATCATCACTGGGCCTTACTATTCGCGAGAACTCGAAATTGCGTCAATACGTGCTGGAGCAACCGGTTTAGTCACCCAAGAAAAGGGCTCGGCTGCGCTTCTTGAAACCATTCGAATGGCGGCAACCACGCTTGGCGAGCCCGATTTCGGCCTACTGTTGCAATTTCTGAATGAAGCGGATGCGATTCACCTCGGTTCACAGGTCTTTCTCATGCGACTCGGTGAACTGACCGAAAAGGAGAAGGCGGTGCTCGACCTGTTCGAGGCTATGACTCCGTTCGAGGAGATTGCCGAAGCACTAGACATGCAGCGCTATCGCGTCAGGCAGATTTTTGAAAAAGTTATGCGTCGATGCGGTTTCGCCACGCGTTCGCAGCTTTATCTAGCCCTTTTCGAGGCGGGCAAGGGCAATGGCTAATTCGGATGCACCCGCTAAAGGTCTGCTGGCAACCTCGATTGGGGTAGGGCTCGCAACCGGCTTTTACGGCATCTCTTTCGGCGCGCTGTCTTCGGCAGCCGGTCTGGACCTCTGGCAAACCATGGTGCTGAGCCTGGCCATGTTTAGCGGTGGGTCACAGTTTGCTTTCGTCGCGGTTGCAGCCGGCGGTAGCGGCGCGGTTGCAGCCGCCATTACGTCTGCTTGGCTCTTGGGCATTCGCAACGGCTTCTACGCGGTTCGACTCGCTCCGGTACTCAAACTGGTCGGCCTCAAACGCTGGATTGGTGCCATGGTGACCATCGACGAATCACTTGCTGTAGCCATCGCTCAAGAAAAGACCGCTGATCAGAGGCGCGGCTTTTGGTGGACAGGCGCGGCCGTATACCTCTTTTGGAACAGTGCCACGTTTTTAGGTGCGCTCATTGGGGATGCGGTTGGAAAACCAGAGAACTGGGGCCTAGATGCCGCGGCCGCTGCGGCTTTCGTGGGTCTTGTCTGGCCACGTCTCAAAGAACGTCAAGCGCTTATCGTCGCGATTGCCGCGGTTATTGTCGCAACGGCTGTTTCACCGTTTGTGCCTGCCGGTATCCCGGTTTTGATTGCCGGCTCCGTCGCCCTAATCGTAGGTTTCACCAACTGGTTCGCAAGCTCCAGCCGTGAGGTCCAGGCATGAGTCTGTGGGCGGGTGTAATTATCGCTTCCGTGCTGGTATTCAGCTGGAAGATTTTCGGCGCTTATGTTCCTCAGCGGTGGTTGGAACATCCGAGCATCGCAAGAGTGGCATCGCTGCTCACTGTGGCACTGCTTGCGGGACTAATTGGCATCCAGGGTTTCACCAACGGCGGCCAAATTCACCCCGATGCACGAATTCCTGCACTCTTGGTTGCCGGCGTTCTAACCTGGCGCAAGGTGCCCTTTATCATCATGGTTGCCGCAGCCGCAGCGGTTGCAGCCGTTCTCAGAGCCTTTGCTGGATGGGCCTAGCCCTCTAGGTTGTCGCGACCTGGTAGCCAAGACTTGCCATCGATTCCCCAGCCGTTGTCTTCGACAACCTCCGCGGCGATGGTCTTCCAAGGCTCGGCAAGACGGTCAACATACAGCGTGCCGTTCAAATGATCGAACTCGTGCTGGAAGATGCGCGCAAACCAGCCTTCCGCCTCGATTCGCACCGGCTTCTGGTCTAGATCCACTCCGGTTACCGTCGCAAATTCAGCTCGCTTGAGCGGGAAGCGCTCTCCTGGAACCGAGAGGCAACCCTCAACCTCGGTGTCTTCGTCCGCTGGCTCGTCCGAAACCTCGCTGATGGTTAGTTCTGGATTGATTAGCACGCCGCGACGCTCGTTGCCGTTATCGTCCGCGTAGTCATAAACGAAAATTCGAAGCGGAACACCAATCTGCGGAGCCGCCAATCCAACACCGGGTGCCTTGTCCATGGTGTCGTACATGTCGGCGACGAGAGTTCGCAACTCTTCGTCAAAAACCGTCACCTCTTGGGCACGTGTGTGTAGAACTGGATTACCGGTGATCACGATTGGTCGAATAGCCATGTGACAAATTTACCGTCAGCCTGACTCGCGAATTTGTTTCTGGCAAATAGGGTAGAAGGGCTTACTGAGGAGGCGTTTTGGGACCAGGCGTTGAACTGAAGGCGATTGCGATCGCACTCGCAGCGCTTGCGGCGGTAGCCATGTCGTTTGGGGCGCAGTTTCAGAACGATGCTGTTTCTGAGCGTCACAAGAGCAAAGAGCGTGGACGCGGTTCGCTCAGTTTCAAACAGCTCGGCGCTTTGCTGACACGTCCCAAGTGGCT
>JAGWTM010000059.1 GCA_028868975.1 Actinomycetales bacterium | reverse complement strand
ATGCTCGAGGCACCGAACCCGGCCAGAACCGTGCGCATCGTGCCGATTCGTTGGGGCGAAATGTTCCCATACGCCGGTCGACCGACTGCTCCATAAAGCCTGATCGCCCTCATCGGGCTAAAAAAAGGACGCCGACCGCGAAGTCGACGTCCTTTCTTTTTTGAATTCTTATTACTTGCAGTCGCAGCTCTCGCAGCAGGCTTCAACCTTGGCGCCATCACCCTCGGTCAGGTAACGCTGCTGTGCTTCGACGATCAGCTTCTCGGCGACATCCTTGCCCTGCCACTCGCCAACCTTGACCCACTTGCCAGGCTCGAGGTCCTTGTAGTGGCTGAAGAAGTGGAGCAGCTCATCCTTGGTCTGCTGAGGGACGTCGTTGATGTCCTGGATGTGTGCCCAGCGCTTGTCCTTGGTAGGGACGCAGATGACCTTCTCATCGATGCCGCCGTCGTCTTCCATAGGAAGCACGCCGACTGGTCGAACGTCGACAACAACGCCCGGGAACACAGGGAATTCGAGAAGCACGAGTGCGTCCAACGGGTCGCCATCGCCACCGAGGGTCTGGTCGAAGAAGCCGTAGTCGATCGGGTAGACAAACGGGGTGAACAGCACGCGGTCGAGGTGCACGCGACCAGTTACGTGGTCAACCTCGTACTTGTTGCGGCTGCCGCGTGGAATCTCGATTACTGCTTCGTAACCCATGGTTCTCCTAAATAGAGTTGTGAGAGGTTCGCGCGTCACGCGCCGAACCGACGACTGCTAACAGATTACCGAAAGACCGACGTGCCCGAGCGACCAAGACTGACCCCGGCGATGGCCGATCTGCGTCGAGCCGTGCGCGACAACTGGTCCGTTGCTGCTAGCGAGGGCCTGCTAGCCGCTGGCGATTTAGTACTGATTGCTTGCTCGGGTGGCGCTGATTCCATGGCGCTCGCCGAGGCCGCCGCGTTCGAGGGGGAGCGGTTCGAGAGCAACGGCGTCAAGGGGCTCAGAATCGGGGCGGTGATTATCGACCACGGCCTCCAACCCGAATCGGCCGGGGTCGCTGCGCATACCGCCGCGATGCTGACCGAGCGTGGACTCCACCCCGTGGTTGTGCGTCGAGTCGAGGTTGGCCGCGCTGGTGGCACCGAGGCCGCGGCTCGAGATGCTCGCTATCGAGCCTTTGAGCAGGTCGCTGCCGAAGTCGGCGCGCGCGCGATTGCGCTGGCGCACACCCTCAACGATCAGGCTGAAACCGTTTTGCTTGGGTTGTCACGCGGCAGCGGTTCGCGGTCGATCGCGGGAATGCGCGAACTAACCCCGGCTGGCAAAATCACCTACCTGCGCCCGCTGCTAAAAATCACTCGAACCGAAACCGAAGCCGCCTGCCGTGGCGCGAGCATTGAATTCTGGCAGGACCCCATGAATCAGGATGAGTCATACGCTCGGGTTCGCGTTCGCAAGCAGGTGCTGCCACGCCTGGAAGAGCAACTCGGCCCAGGCATCGCCGAGGCGCTCGCGCGTACCGCCGATATCGCCCGCGAAGACAGTGATTATCTGGATGCCCTCAGCGGCGAAATCTTGAGGGCGTTTGCGAAGTTCGGCCCCACTTCGGTTTTGCTGCCTGTTGACCTGCTTTTGCAGCAACCGGCTGCGATTCGCAATCGGGTCATTGGGCAGGCAATTGCGGTGTTCGGAACCCCGGTAACGCGACAGCACGTCCTAGCTATTGCTGAGCTGGCCACTGATTGGCACGGGCAAAAACCGCTTGCTCTGCCAGGTATTAGAGTTAGTAGAACCGGTGGAGACATCCACCTAAAATCTGCCAAAACCCTGACTCCAGGAGCCTGCTAAGTGGACCTCTCGAAGGTAAGCCAAGACATCACCGAGGTGCTTGTCACCCCCGAACAAATTCAGGCGCGAGTCGCCGAACTGGCCAAGGAAATCGAAGTCAGATACACGGGCAAGGACGTCCTCCTGGTTGGTGTTTTGAAGGGCGCTGTGATGTTCATGGCAGACCTCTCACGTGCAATTCAGATTCCGACTCAGATGGACTGGATGGCCGTCTCGTCCTACGGTTCGGGCACTGTTTCATCAGGTGTCGTGCGAATTCTGAAGGACCTCGACGCTGATGTGCTCGGTCGCCACGTTCTCATCGTCGAGGACATCATCGACTCGGGTCTGACTTTGAGTTGGCTAGTCGCCAACCTCGAAGCTCGCGGGGCAGCTTCGGTAGAAATCGTGGCGTTGCTGCGCAAGCCGGCTGCTGCCAAGGTCGACATCGAGGTCTCGATGGTTGGCTTTGACATTCCTAATGAGTTTGTGGTCGGCTACGGTCTCGACTACGCCGAGAACTACCGCACGCTGCCCGGCGTCGCAATTCTCTCGCCAAGCGTTTACAGCTAACCGGCAGGGATGCGCCTCGGCGCCAGCTCCTTCGGTTTCATCGCTCACCTCTGAGCGAACAGCCTTTATAAGTGTCGCAACCGAAAGGTAGCCTTAACCCGTGAACTTCAAGAAGATTCTTCAAGGCCCATTTGTCTGGATTGCAGCTGCGCTAATCGTGCTGTTCGTCGGTTCATCGATGATTGGCACCAGCCAGTACAAGCGAGTCGACACCAGCGTCGGAATGCAGCTGATTCAGTCGGGCAAGGCCGAGAGCGTCAAGGTGCTCCAGGCCGACCAGCGCGTCGACATCACGCTGATTGATAAAGATCCGACCTACGGCAAGCAGGTCCAGTTCTACTACGTCTACGACCGCGGTCGCGCGGTCACCGACGCCATCGCTGCCGCATACATCAAAAAGGGCTACAACGATGACGTCCAGGGCACTCCCTGGTACGTTTCTCTGCTCGGCACGCTGCTTCCGTTTGTGATCATCGGTGCGATTTTCTGGTTCTTGATGTCGGGCGCCCAGGGCGGCGGTCGAGGTGTCATGAACTTTGGCAAGAGCCGCGCCAAGTTGGTTAACAAGGAAAACTCAAAGGTCACATTTGCCGATGTCGCCGGCTCGGATGAAGCCCTCGAAGAGCTTCAGGAAATCAAGGAATTCCTTAAGGAGCCAGCTAAGTTCCAAGCCGTTGGCGCCAAGATTCCGCGCGGTGTTCTTCTTTACGGCCCACCGGGAACCGGTAAGACTCTGGTCGCCAAGGCTGTGGCGGGCGAGGCGGGCGTCCCGTTCTTCTCAATTTCGGGTTCCGACTTCGTCGAAATGTTTGTCGGTGTTGGTGCATCGCGTGTGCGCGACCTGTTCGAACAGGCCAAGCAGGCGGCCCCAGCCATCATCTTCGTGGATGAAATCGACGCCGTTGGTCGTCATCGCGGTGCCGGTATCGGTGGCGGCAATGACGAACGCGAGCAGACGCTCAACCAGCTCTTGGTTGAGATGGACGGTTTTGATTCCAAGACCAACGTCATTTTGATTGCGGCTACAAACCGCCCGGACATTCTTGACCCGGCTCTATTGCGACCAGGTCGCTTCGACCGCCAGATTGGTGTCGGTGCTCCAGATTTGAAGGGCCGCGAGCAAATCCTCAAGGTTCACGCCAAGGGTAAGCCGATTGCTGACGACGTCGATCTAGCTCTGGTTGCACGTCGCACGCCTGGCTTCACCGGCGCCGACCTTGCCAACGTGCTCAACGAGGCCGCGCTGCTCACCGCTCGACAGAATCAAAAGCAGATCACCTCAGAAACCCTCGATGAAGCGGTCGACCGCGTTATCGGTGGCCCGCAGAAGAAGTCGCGTTTGATGCAGGACCAGGAACGCCTCAACACCGCGTACCACGAGGCCGGTCACGCTTTGGTAGCGGCCTCGCTGAACAACAGTGACCCGGTAACCAAGGTCACCATCCTTCCTCGTGGTCGGGCCCTCGGTTACACGATGGTGCTGCCACTCGAAGACCGCTACTCGGTTTCGCGCAACCAGTTGCTCGACCAGATCGCATACGCCATGGGCGGTCGCGTTGCCGAAGAGGTTGTCTTCGGTGACCCAACCACAGGCGCATCTAACGACTTCGAGAAGGCGACCAGCACCGCTCGTGACATGGTCACCAAGTACGGCTTCAGCAGCAACATCGGAGCCGTTTCGTTCGGAAACGGTGGTGAGGTATTCATCGGCCGCGACATGGCGCAGTCGAAGGATTACAGCGAAGCTACTGCACAGCAGATCGACCAAGAGGTGCGCGCTCTAATTGAGCAGGCACACGATGAGGCCTACCGCGCTCTCACTCTGAATCGAAAGGTCCTTGACGACCTTGCTCGCGAGCTCATGGAGCGTGAGACGCTACAGGCCGAGGACATCGCCGAAATCTTCAAACCGGTCAAGAAGCTACCTCAGCGTGCCGAATGGCTGAGCGATCGCAAGCGCACTCGCTCAAAGCAGGGTCCGATTCCGATTCCGGTCAAGGGCTCAACTGCAGCTAAACAGGCTGAAGAGGCCCAGATTTCTGAGTCGGGCAAGCCTGCTGCGGCCGTCAAACCCGCTAACAAGAAGCCTGCAGCGAAAAAGCCTGCGAGCAAGGCCCCAGCTGCTAAGTCAGCTGCAGCCAAGTCTGTTGCGGCAAAGCCGGGAGCGGCAAAGCCTGCAGCAAAAAAGCCGAGCACCCGCAAGAAGACTGACGACTAATGATCGACACGCAGCGCCTTCAAAACGCTGTGGTCGAGATTCTGTCGGCCATCGGTGAAGACCCAGAGCGCGACGAGCTAAAAGCGACTCCGCTCAAGGTCGCCGAGGCGTACGCGGAATTCTTCAAGGGTGTTGGCGTCGACGAAAAGTCAGCGTTGAGTGACACCTTCGCAGCCGAGCACAACGACGTCGTAATCCTCAAAGACATCGACTTTGTCTCGATTTGCGAGCACCACTTGCTCCCGTTCACCGGGGTGGCTCACATCGCATACCTGCCGGATGATCGAGTGGTGGGCTTGGGGCGTCTGCCTCGACTGGTCGAAATCATCGCTGCTCGACCACAGCTTCAAGAAAACTTGACCGCGCAGATTGCCGATGCACTCGAATCGGGATTGGGCACCCAGGGCGTTGTAGTTGTTGTGCAAGCACGCCACCACTGCGTGGTTTCGCGAGGCGCCCGCCAACCGGAGGCCAACACCATCACCGTCGCAACCCGCGGTTGCTATGCCGAACCGGTTGCCCGAGCCGAAGTCATGGCTCTGATCAGCAAATGACCAAATTTCACCGCCCACTGATCATGGGAGTGCTCAACGTCACCCCTGACTCATTTAGTGACGGCGGCAAATTCAACGCTCTCGAAGCCGCACTCGACCACGGAAAATTGCTGGCCATGGCCGGCGCTAACATCATCGACATCGGTGGCGAATCCACACGTCCGGGCGCTCAGCGCGTTCCACTCGTCGAGGAGCAAAATCGCGTTCTGCCAGTTATTCGAGCGCTGCGTGAATACCTCGACGCTAACGGCTCGAGTGCGGTGCAAATAAGCATCGACACCATGAACTCCGAAACGGCTGACCTCGCTGTCGCCGCAGGCGCATCCATCATCAATGATGTTTCGGGTGGCCTAGCCGATCAGCAGATGCTTGAGTTAGCGGCCAAATCCAACGCAACTTTTGTGATTGGTCACTGGCGAGGCTTCAGTGAAGGCATGGATGCGTTGAACGGGTACGAGGACATCGCCCGAGACGTTGCCAACGAACTTCTAAGTCGTGCTGAGGCAGCCATCGCGGCCGGTGTCGCACGAGAAAAAATCGTGCTGGACCCGGGGCTGGGTTTTGCAAAGGACATGAAGCAAAACTGGCAACTGGTTGCGCGTCTGGACGAACTCGAAAAACTCGGTTTTCCGATTCTGGTGGGAGCAAGTCGCAAGCGCTTTATCGCTGGGGCCATCGAACCAGAGGACCCAGCAAGTGCCGACAACAATCGCCGCGACCTCGCCACTGCGGTGCTAACGGCCCTGCTTCTTCAGCGCGAACTTTGGGGTGTCCGAGTTCACAACGTGATTGCCACCAGCGATGCAATTGCGATTGTCGAGGCGCTTCGAAACGGTCAGGGCGAATAGGCTTAAGCCGTGCACAACGACACCCGCGATTACAAAATCAAACTCGAAGGCTTGCGGGTTTTCGCGCACCACGGCGTCTTCGATTACGAGCGCCAGAACGGCCAAGATTTTTATATCGACGCCACTGTTTGGATCGATGGCTACAAGGCCGCGGTGAACGATGATCTCAACTACACGGTTCACTATGGCAACCTTGCCAAGGCGATCGTCGATAACGTGAAGGGCGAACCCGTCGATCTGCTCGAAACCCTCGCGCAACGACTGCTCGACATGGTCATGAACTTTGGCGGTGGCGATGCGACAGGCAAGGTGCGCAAGGCAAAAATCACCGTGCACAAACCAAATGCGCCTATCACATACGAGTTCAAAGACGTGTCGGTGACCGTGAAGGGCAAGCGCGACTAATGGCCGCGGCCGTCACGGCGGTGCTGGCACTTGGAGGCAACCTCGGTGACCGTTACCAGAACATCAAAGGTGCGATTAAGGCTCTCGAAGCAACCCAGGGCATCGAAATTCTGACCAAGTCACCCTTGGTCGAATCAGTCGCCCTCACCGAGGAGGGGCTCGATGAAACAAAACCGGCCTATCTAAACGGTGTGGTCAAGGTGGCTACCACTCTGAAACCAAAAGAATTGCTAGAGCGCATCCGTTCGATTGAAACCGAATTCGGTCGCATTCGAGTTGAACGTTGGGGGTCACGCACACTCGACATTGACATCATCGTCATGGGGGATGAGCTCCGGTCATCTAAAACTTTGACCATTCCACACCCGAGGGCCTTTGAGCGTTCATTCGTTCTCGTGCCCTGGGCGATGATGGAACCAACCGCAATTTTGCCGGGCCATGGGCGCGTGGCCGACCTAGCTGCTCCACTGGCCCACGAGGTTAGGGTCTGGCAAAAACCCAAGAAGGCAAAGGCATGAAACCGACTCGAATCTTGTTGCTGCTGTGGAACACCATCGGTGCCG
>JAGWTM010000058.1 GCA_028868975.1 Actinomycetales bacterium | reverse complement strand
GTCCGGCCCAGCGCTCGAGGTGGCGCGTGGCGTCGGATTAGTGTCCCAATAGCCCTCTAGGCTCAAGGCGTGGACCAAATGACATTTGACTTCAACGACCGACCAACCTGGGCCAACCGCATCGCGGTGTTTGACACTGAAACCACCGGCCTCGATCTTCGTGAGGCTCGAATCGTCACGGCTTGCGTGCTGGAACTTGACGCAGCTGGTAATCCGGTTGGCAACCCGGTTGAGTGGCTGGCCGATCCCGAAATCGAGATTCCTCAGGTTGCCGCTGAAGTGCACGGAGTTACCACCGAGTATGCGCGTCAGCACGGGCGTCCAGCAGCGGAGGTCGTAGCCGAGGTCATTGCAGCTCTGCGCACCTTTTTTGCCGCTGGCGTGCCGGTTGTTGCCTACAACGCACCGTACGACTTCACCATTCTGAAGTACGAGGCTTTGAGGCACGGTCTCGAGCCCTTGCTAGAACCAGCACCGGTTTTAGATCCGCTTGTGATCGACAAAGCCGTGGATCGTTACCGCAAAGGAAAGCGCAGGCTTGAGAATGCTGCTGAGGTCTACGGGGTGCCGCTCACCGATGCCCACAACGCGACAGCTGATGCGGTAGCAGCGGGACGCGTGCTGCAAGCTCTTGCCGGGCGCCACTCGGCGGCTTTGCCGGCGTCCCTGACTGAACTGCATGACCTGCAAAAGATTTGGGCTGATGAACAGTCGGAAAGTTTCGCAGAATACCTGCGCCGAAGTGGAAAACCCGAAGCTCGAGCCGACTTGGGTTGGCCTATCCGAAACCTCTAGTCGATTTCCAAATCTGGCCCAATCCCAACCTGAACTCGACCTAAACCCCGCTTCGAACCGGTCACATTCGTCCCCGTCGTGGCTGCCCGTCGTAAAAGAAAACCCCCAGCCGAAATTGACTGGGGGCTTTGCAAACGTTCGGATTAGGCGCCGAAACCCTTGTAACGAGCGTTGAAGCGCTCGACACGACCGGCAGCGTCCATGATGCGCTGCTTTCCGGTGTAGAACGGGTGCGAAGCCGAAGAGATTTCAACGTCGAACACTGGGTAGGTGTTGCCGTCTTCCCACTCGATGGTCTTGCTGCTGGTGATGGTTGAGCGAGTCAAGAATGCGACACCCGATGCCAGGTCGCGGAACACGATTGGCTCGTACTTTGGGTGAATCTCTGCCTTCATAGCGAAACTTCCTAGATGTTTGAAAAATTATCTGCTCGACAGCGACCGAGCACTAAGGGAAAAGCATACCAGACCGAGAGCTTTCAAGCCAAGCACATCCGCAGCTGTTAGCGGAAAAACCTTTTGCCCTAGTGGGCGGCTCTGGCTCGGTAGCGGCCGCCCTCGTGCGTCACGATGAGTTCGAAACCGAAGGCCTCGCTGATCTTCTCACTGGTCAGGGTCGAAGCAATCTCTCCCGCAGCGAATACTTGTCCGTCTTGCAGGATTAGTGCGTGGGTGAACCCGGCAGGAATTTCTTCCAAGTGGTGAGTGACCATGATGATAGCTGGTGCGTAGGGCGACTGCGCGTATGCGCCGATCATGCTGATGGTTTGCTCGCGAGCGGCTAGGTCAAGGCTGGCCACCGGTTCGTCAAGTAGCAACAGTTCAGGGTCTGGCATTACCGCGCGGGCAATTTGGGTGCGTTTGCGTTCACCGTCGCTCAGGGTGCCGAAGGCGCGCTCCGCATACTCCCCCAGCTTCCACTCGTTCAACACGCGACGAGCCCGACGCTCGTCGATGTCTTCATACCGCTCATTCCAGCGACCCGTGACCGCGTATGCTGCGGTCATGACGGCGTCCAGAACGGATTCGCTGTTCGGAATGTGCGAGGCGAGCGCACTGGATGCGAAACCGATTCGGGTGCGAAGCTCAAACACGTTGATCTCACCCAGGCGCTCATTCAGAATGGTGGCTTGACCGCTGGACGGGTGGATTTGAGCCGCCGCTACCCGCAGCAACGTGGTCTTGCCAGCGCCATTGGCACCAATAATCACCCAACGTTGGTTCGACTCAACCTGCCAGTCCACATTGTTGAGGATGGCTCGTCCTTCACGGACTACGGTTACGTTGTTGAGGTCAATGACGCGTGACATGCCACCAGCGTATTAGATAACTCCCAGAGCCCTGCGATACACGCGGATGGTTTGCTCAGCGATGCTGTCCCAGCTGAAAAGTTGTTCAACTCGCTTGCGACCGGCCAGACCGAACTCGGCTAGTTTCGGGTGCTCGAGCATGCGATTCAGGGCCGCCGCAAAGTCGGCTACGAACTTGGCCTCATCCAACGGCTTGCCAGAGCCGTCAAGCAACTGCTCGATTGGAACCAGCAAACCTGTCTCTTCGTGGGCAACGACCTCTGGAATGCCTCCGGTTGCGGTTGCAACCACCGGGGTTCCACAAGCCATAGCCTCTAGATTTACGATTCCCAATGGCTCATAGATACTTGGGCAGGCGAAAACGGTTGCTGCGGAGAGCATCGCAATCAATTCGGCTCGACTCAGGTGTTTTTCAACCCAGATAACGTTGTCGCGTACCTTCCGCAACTCGGCAACCAAGTCGGTTACGACCTGAAGAATCTCTGGAGTGTCTGGCGCTCCGGCGCAGAGCACGAGCTGCACATCGGCCGGCAATTCACGAGCAGCCTTGAGCAGGTATGGCAGCCCCTTTTGCTGAGTGATTCGGCCGACAAACACCACCGAGCGTTGATCGGGGTTCACGCCGTTAGCCCGTACTAGATCCGGATTATCGGCCGCTTGAAAGGCCTCGAGGTCGATTCCGTTGTGAACTACCGAGACCTTGTTCGGGTCAAGGTTGGGGTAAGCCCGCAAAATGTCATTGCGCATACCGTCACTGACCGCGATGATGCCGGTTGCACCCTCGTAGGCCGAGCGTTCGACCCACGATGACAAGCGATAGCCGCCGCCAAGCTGCTCTTCTTTCCAGGGGCGCAATGGTTCGAGTGAGTGCGCGGTAATCAGATGTGGTACCCCGTGGAGCGTTCCCGCGACGTGCCCAGCAAAGTTTGCATACCAGGTGTGACTGTGCACTAGGTCCGCTCCAGCCATGTCAGCAACCATGTTGAGATCGACTGACATGGTTTGCAGAGCGCCATTCACACCGTCAAAATTCGGGCTGTGTGAATAGGCAAAGGTATCGCTTTCATTACGGTCCTCGCCGAAACAGCGGACCTTGACATCGATGTGCTTGCGAAGCACCTTCACCAATTCAGCGACATGTACGCCCGCTCCGCCGTAAATAAACGGAGGATATTCCTTGGTGATCAAATCGATTCTCATGCTGTCATGTTAATAGCGCCGTAATAACCGAGGGATAACATTCTCAACATGAGCGCAAAACGAATTTTCGGAATGGTCCTTGCAGGTGGAGAGGGAAAGCGCCTAATGCCACTGACGGCCGACCGTGCCAAACCTGCCGTTCCATTCGGTGGCAGCTACCGTCTTATTGACTTCGCACTTTCGAACTTGATCAACTCGGGCCTGCGTCGAATCGTTGTCCTGACTCAGTACAAGTCACATTCGCTCGACCGACACATCTCACAGACTTGGCGCATGTCACCGCTGCTCGGCGCATACGTGGCCTCGGTCCCGGCTCAGCAAAGACTTGGCAAGCGCTGGTTTTCTGGCTCAGCGGATGCGATTCTGCAATCGATGAACCTACTCGGTGACGAGCGCCCTGACATCGTTGTCGTTGTTGGTGCCGATCACGTCTACCGCATGGACTTCGAGCAGATGATTGAGGCGCACATCGCATCCGGTCGCGGCGTCACGGTTGCTGCCATTCGACAGCCACTGGCGCTAGCCACGCAATTTGGTGTGATCGAGGTCGATGATGCAGACCCCACCAAGATTGCCGCCTTCCGTGAGAAGCCAGCTGATCCGAAGCCTCTCGCCGAGGCTCCGGGCGAGGCTCTCGTGTCGATGGGCAACTACGTATTCACCGCGCAGGCGCTGATTGACGCAATCACCCAGGACGGCGATCGCGAAGATTCAAGCCACGACATGGGTGGCGACATTGTGCCTTACATGGTTTCGCGCGACGACGCGTCCGTATACGACTTCACTTTCAACGAAATCCCCGGGTCGACCGAACGTGATCACTCCTACTGGAGAGATGTGGGAACCATCGAGAGCTACTACGAGGCTCACATGGATCTGATCTCAACGATGCCTATCTTCAACCTCTACAACAGCGAATGGCCGATTTTCACGCAGCAGATCAACCTGCCTCCGGTGAAGTTCATTCACGATGCAGAGGGTAATCAGGGGCGAACCTCGGACTCGATTGTGTCGCTGGGCACTGTGGTTTCAGGTGGAATAGTTGAGCGATCGGTGTTGGCTCCAAACATCCGCATTCACTCGCGTGCCCTGGTCACCGATTCAGTTCTTCTCGACGGAGTCCAGGTTGGTCGTGACTGCACTATCAGACGCGCTATCCTCGACAAGAGCGTCGTGGTCACCGACGGCGCGTCCATCGGTGTTGACCGCGAGCGTGATTTGGCCCGCGGATTCACCGTCACTGAAACCGGAATTACCGTGGTGGGTAAGGGAGTATTAGTCACCCCGTGAGCAAGTTTTTCGTCGTTTTCGATGTCGATTCCACGCTAATTGAAGACGAGGTCATCGAGTTATTGGCTGACGTTGCTGGCAAACGCGATGAAGTGGCTGCAGTCACGGAGCGTGCCATGGCCGGTGAGCTGGATTTTGCAGAAAGTCTCATCCAGCGCGTCGCGACCCTCGAGGGATTGCCCGAGAAGGTTTTCAAAGACGTATTCGAGAAAATCACGGTCACCAAGGGCGCGAAAGAACTCATCCACCGTATTCACGAAGCCGGTGGACGCGTTGGCGCCGTCTCGGGCGGTTTCACCCAGGTGTTGACTCCCCTTGCCGACGAACTTGGACTTGATTTTGCGCGGGCAAACGAGCTCGAAGTGGTGGACGGAAAACTCACTGGCAAAGTCGTTGGCGCAATCGTAGATAAGCAGGCGAAGGCAAAATCGTTGCTTGAGTGGGCTGACCGAATCAGCTTCAAACAAGCCCAGACAGTTGCTGTCGGCGACGGGGCCAATGACCTCGAGATGATGTCTTGGGCCGGTTTGTCGGTTGCCTTTAATGCCAAACCGATAGTCAAGGCCTCAGCGGACATCGTCATTGAAAAGAATGACCTGATGCAGCTGGCTGAGGTGCTTGGTATTTAGGTTGCCTCAAAAACTAATCGAATGAAGAAGACCCGGACAGCGTGCCCGGGTCTTTTCTTTAGCTTTTGGCTTTATTCGGCGATGAAGTCGGAGGTGTCGCCAACCAAACGAGTGTTGTCGGCTGGTACCGGCTCAACCGCTGCTAGGGCAACCTCGGCCGCGAATTCGGCCACGTTGTACAACTTTCCCGCACCTTCGCGACGAGATTCAATCGCTCCTGGGTTGGCCCGCTCGAGGAGGGTTGCAGTGATGGTTCCCTCGATCATGTCGCCTGAAACTACTACAAAACCGATGTTGCGCTCGGCCAGGACCGGAATCATTTTGCGCAGCTCATCCTCGCCCGCGCGCTTCGAAAGAGCGACCTGAACGTATTCGGGCATGGTCGGCGTGGTGCGAATGAAGTGCGCCTGGTGACTGGTCACGAAAACCACACGAGCACCGTCGTTTAGGTACGGTAGTGCCGTGTTCAGCAGATTGACCTGCGAATCGCGATTTAGGCGCATGGCGTAGTCCTCGCCAAGGCCGGCTTCCATTCCGCCGGATGCGTTCATCACCAAGATGTCCAACTTGCCAAATGCTTCGTTGGCAGCCTCAAACATGGCCTTTACCGAGGCAGCATCGGTGAGATCAGCACCCACAGCGATAGCGCCGCCTCCTGCTGCCCGAATTCCGTCCACAATCTTCAAGGCACGCGCCTCCTTGTTGCGGAAATTAACCACAACGTTTGCGCCAGCTTCGGCAAAGTAGCCAACGGTGTCAGCGCCGATTCCGCGAGATGAACCGGTGACGAGGGCCGACTTGCCCTTGAGGCTGTTTGGAGTCAATGGATTAGTCATAGTGGTGGCGTCCTATCTTGAAAAAACTTAGTGGCCCATACCTAGGCCGCCGTCAACCGGAATAACTGCCCCTGAAATGTATGCGGCATCATCCGAGGCGAGCCAGGTTACAACTCGGGCGACTTCCTCCGGTTGGGCGAAGCGACCAGCCGGAATCTTCTTCTTGTACTCATCCTGTTGAGCCTCTGGAAGCGCCGCAGTCATGTCTGTGTCAATAAAACCTGGTGCGACAACGTTTGCGGTGATTCCGCGGGCGCCTAGTTCGCGGGTGATCGACCTGGCCATTCCGACAAGTGCTGACTTGGTGCTGGAATAGTTGACCTGACCGGCCGAACCGAGCAGCCCGACGACCGATCCGATTAGTACGATTCGCCCAAATTTGCCCTTAATCATGCCGGTGCTGGCTCGCTTGACGACTCTGAAGACGCCGTTGAGGTTCGTGTTTACTACCGACTCGAAATCATCTTCGGTCATGCGCATGAGCAGTGTGTCGCGAGTGATTCCCGCGTTAGCAACCAAGACTTCAATTGGACCGAGCTTCTCGGCGACTTCGGCGAATGCGGCATCCAAGCTGGCTGAGTCGGTGACGTCTGCGATGACACTTAAAGCGCCCGTCGGCCCTTCGCCCGAGCGAACGGTGACCGCGACGCGGTGACCTTGGCGAATGAATTCCTCGGCAATCGCTCGACCGATGCCTCGGTTGCCGCCGGTGACCAAAACTGTGCGTGCAGTGCTCAACTCATACGCCTTTCGTTTCGCGATAATTCGCGCATTTATCTCGAGAAGTTTAGTCTTGAACGGTCGGCATGTCGCCGAGCCACCCCGCGGGAAGACTCGAGTGAGTCTCACGGTTTCGCTAGTGAGAAGGAGTAGCAGTCATGCCACGTATTAGCTCCAAATTCTTGCAGCAGACCGAATCGGTTCAGAGCGTTACCGGGCTCGGAGAGAATGCCGAGGATGAGCGCAAAAAACGCATGATCAAGTACACCGTAGCGATGACAGTGCGCGTGATTTGCCTGGTGCTTGGCATGTTTGTTCAAGGCTGGCTCATGTGGCTTTGTTTTGCCGCAGCTATTTTCCTGCCTTACATCGCGGTGATTATTGCTAACGACGTGCGACACGAAGCTGGTGAGGGGCTAGCGGCGGTAACCCCGAAGTCCACCGTGGTCGCCGAACCTCTCAAAATTGACGCCTCAACCGTGAAAATTGTCTC
>JAGWTM010000057.1 GCA_028868975.1 Actinomycetales bacterium | reverse complement strand
GTTCGCAAGAACGAGCCTGTCAAGGTTCTTGGCAACGGCGACATCACGGTTAAACTGAACGTCAGTGTCGACAAGGTCTCGCGCTCAGCCGCTGAGAAGATTGTCGCTGCTGGTGGCTCGGTTACCGAGTAATCAACGTCTAGCTTTATAAGCCAGGAGGCCTAATGTTTAGCGCCGTCGCACGCGCATTCCGCACCCCGGATCTGCGCAACAAGTTGCTCTTCACGCTCGCGATCGTAGCCCTGTTCCGACTCGGCTCGACCATCCCTGCTCCTTTCGTTAATTACGGCAAGGTTCAGGCATGTTTGAACGTGACCCAGAGCACCAGTGGTCTGTACCAACTGGTCAACCTGTTCAGCGGCGGCGCTTTACTGCAGCTGTCGATTTTTGCGCTGGGCATCATGCCGTACATCACGGCGTCGATCATCATCCAGCTGCTTCGCGTTGTCATCCCGCGCTTTGAAACTCTTCACAAAGAGGGTCAAGCGGGTCAGGCGACCCTGACTCAGTACACCCGCTACCTGACTATCGCCCTGGGCATCCTGCAGTCGACCACTCTTATTTCGGTGGCTCGTTCGCAAGCCCTGTTCGGCGAGCAGTGCAAGGACCAGCAGATCCTTACCAGCAGCGATCCATGGGCTATCGCGCTCATGGTTCTGACCATGACTGCCGGCACCGGTCTCATCATGTGGCTCGGCGAGCTCATCACTGAGCGCGGTATCGGTAACGGTATGTCGCTTCTGATCTTCACCTCGATTGCAGCAAAGTTCCCTGCTTCGTTGATTTCGATCGGTTCAAAGTACGCCGAGAACTCAAAGCCAGGCTCCTTTGATGAATTCGTTGGAATCGTCTTCGGGCTTCTCCCGGTCATCGCGGTTGGTGTCGTGATTGTGGCGCTCGTCATCCTGGTTGAGCAGTCGCAGCGCCGCATCCCAGTTCAGTACGCGAAGCGTATGGTGGGTCGCCGCACCTATGGCGGTCAGAACACCTACATCCCAATCAAGGTGAACATGGCCGGCGTTGTTCCTGTCATCTTCGCTTCATCCCTCTTGTTCTTGCCTGCGCTGATCGCTCAGTTCTACAAGCCGGACGCCAATGGCAAGGTTGCGGACTGGGTGACTTGGATTTCGAACTACCTAACCAAGGGTGACCACCCGCTGTACATGGTTCTGTACTTCCTTCTCATTGTTGGATTCACTTACTTCTATGTCGCGATTACCTTCGACCCTGAAGAGGTAAGCGAGAACATGAAGCAGTACGGCGGATTCATCCCTGGAATCCGCGCCGGCCGCCCAACCACCGAGTACCTCGAGTACGTTCTCAGCCGCATCACTTTCCCTGGTTCGATCTACCTGGGTCTGATTGCGTTGATTCCGCTCTTGGCGTTCTCGCTACTTGGCGTCAGCCAGAACTTCCCATTCGGCGGAACCACCATTTTGATCATCGTCGGTGTTGGTCTTGACACTGTCAAGCAGATCAACGCCCAGATGCAGCAGCGCAACTACGAAGGACTTCTGAAGTGACCCGCCTCCTTTTGATCGGTGCTCCGGGCGCCGGCAAGGGGACTCAGGCAGAGCGTCTCGCGGAGACTTTCTCAATTCCTGCGATTTCGACCGGTGACATCTTTCGTCACAACGTCAAGAACGAAACCGAGCTAGGCAAGCAAGCCAAGGCATTCATGGACCGCGGCGAGTACGTTCCTGACAGCCTGACCAACGCGCTCGTGCGCGATCGACTGTCTCAGGCCGACGCAGCGAATGGCTTTCTGCTGGATGGCTACCCTCGCACCGCTGACCAGGTGGCAGAACTCGACGACATCCTTGGATCGATGGATACCGGTCTGGATGCGGTTGTCTTGCTCACCGCCGACACCGACGAGGTTGTTCGTCGCCTTCTTAACCGTGCCCTCGAGCAGGGCCGCGCAGATGACACCGAAGAGGTTATTCGTCGTCGTCTCGAGGTTTATGAAGAGCAGACCGCTCCGCTGATCAGTGTTTACGCGGATCGCGGTCTCGTCGTCATGATCGACGGTTTGGGTGAAGTCACTGAGGTGACTGGCCGCATCCTCGAGGGTCTTGCCGCCCGCGGCATCGAAACCCTCTAAGTCAAACCAGCTAGGACTTTCTCATGAGCCGTCACGGGTTCGAACTCAAATCAAACGAGCAAATCGTTCTCATGCGCGAGGCTGGACTCATCACCGCCGCCGCGCTCCGTGAGGTTCGTAAGGCGATTCGCCCCGGCGTTACCACTCTGGAACTTGACGCAATCGCTGAAGCAGCCATCGTCAAGCGCGGTGCGCATTCGAACTTCCAGCTCGTTGACGGCTACTTTCACACGATTTGTGCTTCAGTGAACGATGAAATCGTGCACGGCATTCCGGGTGGACGCATTCTTCAAGCCGGCGACATCGTCAGCATCGACTGCGGCGCTGAAAAAGGTGAGTGGAACGGTGACTCTGCGATTACGGTTATCGTGCCCGGTGAGCCAACTGTTGATGCGGGAACTCTTGCTCGTCGCCAGTTGCTTTCGGATGTAACCGAAGGTTCGCTCTGGGTGGGCATCGCCGCTCTCGCCAAGGCCGAGCACCTTCACGAGGTCGGTTCGGCAATCGAAGACTACGTGGTTGAGCAGTCCAAGCTGCACAATCAGCGTTTCGGAATTCTAGATCAGTACGTCGGCCACGGCATCGGCCGATCGATGCACGAAGATCCACCGGTCTACAACTTCGCGGTCAGGGAGCTTGGCCCGAAGGTTGTGCCTGGGCTTTGCGTTGCCATCGAACCGATGATTACCGCAGGCAGCAATAAGACCAAGGTGCTCAAGGACGGCTGGACTGTCTCAACCAAAGATGGCTCGGATGCTTCACACTGGGAGCACACTGTTGCGGTCCACGACCGCGGAATCTGGGTCTTGACCGCCGAAGATGGCGGCGCTGAGAAACTCAAGCCTTTTGGCGTGACTCCGGTGGCGTTGGCCTAGCGAGTGAATCGCTCTGGAATTTGCCGAGATTTTTAATTACCAATATCTTGGCTTTTCCCCTAGGATTGAACTTCGGTGTTTCTACACGTAATCCCAATTTGCATGGTTGGTGCTTTTGCGTGCTTGTGAAATGTCGAAATAGCTAGCAGATAAGTGAGTATATGGCCAACAAAGACGGTGTCATCGAGATCGAGGGCACAGTAGTTGAAGCTCTACCGAACGCCATGTTCCGTGTGGAGTTGACCAATGGTCACAAGGTTCTGGCACACATCTCAGGCAAGATGCGTCAGCACTACATCCGAATCCTCCCAGAGGACCGCGTGATTGTTGAGCTGAGCACCTACGACCTGACTCGTGGGCGAATCATCTACCGCTACAAGTAAAGACTTGGCGTCTGGCTCATCCGAGTTAGCGTCTTGAAACCGGTTAGCAATAACCCCAAACAGAAGTAAGAGACATGAAGGTAAACCCAAGCGTCAAGAAGATTTGCGACAAGTGCAAGGTCATCCGTCGCCACGGTCGCGTCATGGTTATCTGCGAGAACCCACGTCACAAGCAGCGCCAGGGCTAGTCCGAACTTCACTTCGCATCACCCACAACTGAATAACAAACAAGGCAACGCTCAGTCCTCAGAACCAAACGCAACTGTTTGAACCTGTCGATGGCACCTCCGGAGAAGGCCGGAGCCCACTCACCGAGTCGGGGTAGCGCTGCTGCAGACCTTCTAAAAACAAGGAGAAATCCCATGGCACGTGTTGCCGGAGCCGATATTCCAGACGCAAAGCGCGTGGAAATCGCACTTACCTACATCTACGGCATCGGCCGTACCCGCTCAGTTCAGATTCTTACTGAGACCAAGATCGACAAGAACACTCGCGTCAAGGACCTAACCGACGACCAGCTCGTCGCAATCCGTGACTTCATCGAAGGCACCTACAAGGTTGAGGGTGACCTCCGTCGCGACGTCGCTGCAGACATCCGCCGCAAGGTTGAAATCGGTTCATACGAGGGTCTTCGTCACCGCAAGGGCCTCCCAGTGCGCGGTCAGCGTACCAAGACCAACGCTCGTACTCGCAAGGGTCCAAAGCGCACCGTAGCCGGCAAGAAGAAGGCGGCTCGCAAGTAGCCTCAGGCTCGCGAGCACTTCCGAGAAAGTATTAGGAGAATCTAATGGCAGCACCGAAGGCAAAGGCCGGCGCAGCATCAAGCCGCAAGCCACGTCGTAAAGAAAAGAAGAACGTAACCGTTGGTCAGGCGCACATCAAGAGCACCTTCAACAACACCATCGTGTCGATCACTGACGCCACCGGCGCAGTAATCTCATGGTCGTCGTCAGGTGACGTCGGCTTCAAGGGCTCACGCAAGTCAACCCCGTTCGCAGCTCAGCTTGCAGCGGAGTCGGCAGCTCGCAAGGCTCAGGAGCACGGCCTGAAGAAGGTTGACGTTTTCGTCAAGGGCCCAGGTTCGGGTCGTGAGACTGCAATCCGTTCACTGCAGGCGGCTGGTCTTGAGGTTGGTTCAATCTCAGACGTAACCCCGCAGGCACACAACGGTTGCCGTCCTCCAAAGCGTCGTCGCGTCTAAGTTCGTGACTCGCAGGTTGCGCGCGTCACAGCTGTGACGCCGCGGCCACCCAAGCTTCAATCGCAACAAACTGCGTAGTGGCCACTGCGCAGAACCCCAAATTGGGTATCAAATAGCGGATGCCCAGCTGAAAGGAAACAACGTGCTTATTGCACAGCGCCCAACCCTTCACGAAGATGTAAAGTCAGCAACCCGTTCAGTGTTCTCGCTCGAGCCACTCGAGCCAGGCTTCGGTTACACCCTTGGCAACTCACTCCGTCGCACCCTGCTCTCATCGATCCCTGGTGCCGCAGTCACCAAGGTTCGTTTCGCAGGTGTTCGTCACGAGTTCAGCACCATTGAAGGTGTCACTGAGGACGTAACCGAGATCATCCTGAACATCAAGGGTCTCGTAGTTTCGTCAGAGAACGACGAGCCAGTAGTCGCTCGCCTCAAGAAGTCAGGCGCCGGTGTTGTAACCGCCGCTGACATTGAGGTTCCTGCCGGCGTACAGGTTCACAACCCTGAGCTAGTCATCGCAACCATCAACTCGAAGGCAAAGTTCGAAGCCGAACTAACCATCGAGCGTGGACGCGGTTACGTGCAGGCTTCGCAGAACCGCACCGCAGACCTCGACGTTGACGTCATCCCGGTTGACTCGATCTACTCGCCAGTCCTGCGCGTCGCTTACCGCGTCGAGGCAACTCGTGCCGGTGAGTTCACCAACTTCGACAAGCTCATCGTCGACGTTGAGACCAAGCCTTCGATCAGCCCTCGCGACGCAGTTGCGTCGGCTGGATCGACCCTAGTTGAGCTGTTCGGCCTGGCCAAGGAACTCAACTCGGCAGCCGAAGGTATCGAGATCGGTCCAGCACCTGTTGAGGCAGGTCTGTCACCAGAGCTCGCAATGCCAATCGAAGAACTCGACCTAACCGTCCGTTCGTACAACTGCCTCAAGCGTGAGGGCATCAACACCGTCAGTGAGCTAATCGCTCTCTCGGAAGACCAGTTGATGAACATCCGCAACTTCGGTAGCAAGTCGGTGGACGAGGTTCGCGACAAGCTCCACTCAATGGGACTCAAGTTCAAGGACTCGGTTCCTGGTTTTGACGCTGCATACTTCAGCGCTAACTTCGACGAGGACCAGGCCTAAAGGTCTGCCAGAAAACTAATAGGAGAACATAATGCCTACCCCAACTAAGGGACCACGTCTCGGTGGCGGACCAGCTCACGAGCGTCTCATGCTCCGCAACCTTGCTACCTCGCTGTTCAAGCACGGTGCAATCACCACTACCGAGACCAAGGCCAAGCGCCTTCGCCCGGTAGCTGAGCGTCTAGTCAGCTTCGCGAAGCGCGGCGACCTACACGCACGCCGTCGCGTCCTTGCTCAGATCACCGACAAGTCGGTCGTCCACGAGCTGTTCACCACCATTGCTCCGCTTGTCGCTGACCGTCAGGGTGGCTACACCCGCATCACCAAGCTCGGCTTCCGTAAGGGTGACAACGCTCCTCTGGCACGCATCGAGCTCGTTCTCGAGCCAGTGGTCGCTAAGAACGCAACCAAGAAGCCAAAGCTGCAGAACACCGTCAAGTCAACCGCTGCAGCAGCAGTGGCAGCTGACGAATCAGCCGTTGAGGCCGTTGAGGTTGCTGCAGAAGAAGCAGCCGTTGAGGCTACCTCAGCAGAGGCCACCGAGGCACCTGCCGAGACCACCGAGGCCTAAGCCGACGCTTAGTCTTTGGTGAATCGAAAGATTCTTATGAACGAGTCCGTTGACCGCGAGGTTGACGGACTCGTTCGCTTAACCGCAACCCGCTTTCGAATCGGATTTTCATACGACGGCACAGATTTCTTCGGCTGGGCCAAGCAGCCCGGTTTGCGCACGGTTCAGGGCGAGCTCCTTGCAGCCTTGACCGTTATCTTCGGTGAAGATCCAGATGACTTTGGAATTCGCGTGGCCGGCAGAACCGATGCCGGAGTGCACGCCCTCAACCAGCAAGCTCACATTGAACTCACCGAACAGCAGTTGGACCGACTCGGACGAAACCGCACGGACATCCAAAATCCAAAGTTTCTCGCTGATCGCCTGAACCGGATCCTCAGTGAAGACCTCAGGGTTCACACGGTCACCCCGGCCGCGCCAGGTTTTGATGCCCGATTCTCGGCCATTTTTCGGCGTTATCGCTACCGAATTGCTGACGGGTTAGCCGGGCAGAACCCGCTCGAATCGCGGTTCACCCTCCACGTCTTTCAGACTCTGGACACACTTGCAATGCAGGCAGCCGCGCTCGAAGTGCTTGGGCTCCACGATTTTGCCTCGTTCTGCAGACCTCGTCCCGGTTCAACTACGATTCGCGAGTTGCGCGAGGTCAACGTGGTTCGCAATCAGGCGGCGGGCAATGTGATCGAAATTGAACTGCTGGCGGATGCGTTCTGCCACAACATGGTTCGGTCAATCGTGGGTGCTTTGATTGCGGTAGGCAAGGGCCAGGCGACCAGTGCCGACATCCGTGCCACGTTGGAGCGCGCCTCTCGCACCGAATCGTATCGAGTGGTCGCAGCAAAAGGTTTGACCTTGGTTGAAATCGGCTACCCCGCAGATAACCTCTTGGCGTCTCAAGCCGAACTCGCCAAGAATTTGAGAAGCCACGATGAACTCGAGGCCTAGGCTTCCCCGGCGTCGCTCAAACCATCTGCTCGTTTGCCTGGCCGCCTCCAATCAACCGCAAATTAGGGTTTGACCTTCAAGCACCTAAGTGGATAGACTTGACCTTTGGTATTGGCAGTTACGCCAATGTGAAAGCTTGGATCCCTAGAAGCGAGACTTCTGATGCGGATTCATTTCAATCCGACAGAGAAGTAGAAGGCAATTTAGCGTGCGTACTTATTC
>JAGWTM010000056.1 GCA_028868975.1 Actinomycetales bacterium | reverse complement strand
CCAGAAACCTCCAACCCTCGTACGAGGGACGGGTCTAGAAATGCCAGAGGTTGTATTGCTTGCCTGCGGCCTTGCGCTAGTTGTCTTGGCAGTCTCGGGTTCCCAGGCAAATCTGAGGGACCGACTCAGTTTGCGCGTTAGCTACCGAATCGGGTCGCCAACTCTGAAGCAACGTTTGCTGCAGGCAGTGAATCAGGTTCGCGTCCGATTACGAAAAAACATCAACGCCGGTGACCTCAGGCAACTGGCTTCGCTCTTTGAAGCCCTGACCTTAGCTGAGAGGTTGCTCGCCGCCGGAGATTCCACCGCCGGGGCGATCGAATGGATTAGTGCCCGTGTTCCTGAAGGCAATCGGGCTCGAAAAACTGTATTCACCGGACTGCAGCAGGTGGCCGCGCGCGTCCGATCCGGTGGTTCTTTGGTTCTTGAACTTCAGCAGTGGCAAAAGGACGAACCGAACCGAGAAACCCAAGAGTTCCTAGCAAAACTGATTGCGGCCACCAGACAGGGCTCCGGAGTGATCGAACTACTCCGAAGTTTTCGCCAATCGGTCGATTCGGCAATTAAAGCTCGCCAACTCAGTGATTTCAGCGGTACCGAAACAAAGATGATGTTGCCGCTGGTCTTTCTGGTTTTGCCGATAACTGTGCTTTTCGCCGTCTTTCCGAGCGTAAGTCTTTTGAATCTCGACTTTTAGGTCACACCGCTGCAGCAACTCGAAAGGAACAACATGAAATACCTAATCCAATTGAAAAATCGACTCAGCGAAGAAAGAGGCGATGTGCCCGGTTGGGTCCTCGTGACGCTAATGACCGCAGGTCTGGTGGTTTTGCTGTGGGGTTTAGCTGGGCCAGCCATGAAAGGCATCTTTGACCAGGCGTTGGCAAAAGTTGCACAATTTTGAGGCTGAGTCCGGTTTGGAGCCAGGGTCCTGCTCTGGGGCTGAGTCCGGTTCTGGGGCTGAGTCCGGTTCTGCTGTGGCCGACTTCGTGATTGCAGCAGCGGGCGGCCTCATCCTGACTCTGGCTACTCTGGGGCTTGTTTTTTCGGGGTTCATGCGAACCAGGGCCATGGATGCGCTCGGGACGGCAACCAGATACGCGGCGCTTGCCGATGCCGATCTCGCTGCCGGGCAGCAGGCGGTGGCGCAATCTCTTGAGGAGGAACTGGCCACCTGGCCGCTGAAGGTGAAACTTGTCGGCGTCGATGTTTCGCCGTGGTCGCCAGCGCTGCAGAATGGCCCGCTGGCGACTGGTGGCGGCCTCCAGGCGGTGGCTAAATATTCATCGCCCTGGCTTGGGCTTTTTGGGATTACCGAGACGGTGAAGGCTCATGCCGCATCCGAGAGCAACTAGTCACGATCTGCGGGCGGAAGCTGGCTCCGCGATGGTTGAACTGATTGCGTGGTCGACTCTGGTTGCGATTCCGCTACTCCTCCTCGGAATTGCGGCAGCTAGGGCTGAGCAGGCCTACACGGCAACACAATCCTTGGCGCGTGAATTGGCCCGCGAGGCCTCACTGGGGCTTGACTACACACAATCGACACCGATTCTGGCGGCTGATTTCGGTCTCACAGCGAGCGACTTTGAGGTGACCGTCGCCTGTGTCACCAACCAGCAACCGTGCCGGGCATTCATCGCTCATGTAGGCGCGAGGGCTTATCGGTTCATCCCGACGGCAGCCTCGACGATGTTGGTCACGCCGTGAGTTCGATTCCGTTGCTGGGCGGCCTGAGCGCAATTGCCGCGGCCGCAGCGCTCAGCCTCATGGCCACTACGGAACTACAGTTTCAAGACCGAGCGCTCAAGGATCAGGCCGAGTTGCTTGCGCTCGCGGTTGTGCAGGACCTGACCACGACACCGACGATGGGTGGCCTCGCTACACAAATGACCCAACAAAGCCTGGATGAGTCACTAGTGCGGTCCAGTTCGGCTCTTGGTGCGGCTTTGACTGACCTCAGCTTCGTCGAGGTAACGGCAGCGGACGGCTCGACCGTTGAGGTGAGGTTGTGTCGACAAGCCAAACTATGGTCTCTGTACTGGCTGGGTAACGTCCAACCAAACCAAGCGGTCTGTGCGCGAGCTCGCGCCCGGCAGATCTAGTTAGGTGCGACCGGCGCATACCTGGGGATGAATCTGAGCATCAGCCAGGCACCGAACAAACCTAAGAATCCAAAGGCGCCCATTCCGACCGCGACGCTGCCGCTAAGCAGGGTGAGCCAAGATAAAAGTGGGGAACTCGCCGCTACCGCGCCGTCGACGAGCACGCGGTACCCGCCAAGGAACTCGCTTCGTGCGTCCTGCGGAGCCAGGTCAGCGCCTAACACGAGAATTACCCCGCTACCGAGTCCGTTGGCGAGGGCCATAGCCAACGCCAAGAGCAGAAAACCGGTTGAATCCTGAGCAAGACCGACGGTCATGTGTGTGATGCCCAACCCAATGAGTGTCGGCACAGCAGCCCAAACTCGTCCAAACCGATCCATGATTTGCCCGGATGTGTAAAACAGCGCAAAGTCGAGCGCGGCAGCGATCCCTATGTACAGAGCGGTTTGTTCAGCGGGCAACTTCAGTGATAGCGCCCAGAGCGGAAGCCCGACAATACGCGTGGTTCTCAACATGCCCAAGATTGACGAGCCGAGACCGACAGTGAGAAGTTTCTTCCGTTCTCGCCACAGAATCGCAAACGTGCCCGAATTTTCGATGGCAGAGGCCTCGGCGCCTTCGAGTTCGCGACTGGCAACAAGCACCGCCATCGCCAAAAGCATCGCGGCAGCCGACAGCCAGAACACGGCTTGGACGCCAAACAGCGAAATCACACCGGCCGCGAGCATTGGACCAGCGAAAGAACCGAGTCGGAACATGCCACCCAAAACTGAGAGAGCTCGTGCCCTCATCTCGAGCGGCACGTTTTCTGCCATGTATGTGTGTCTCGCTAGGGCAAACACTGCCGCCGCGAAGCCAACCACCAGCACGCCAATTGCCAAGACCCAAATGCTTTGTGATTGAACCGCGATGACTAATCCCAAAGCCGCCGCTAATGCGGAGTAAAGCATCGAGTTGCGCTCGCCGAACTTGGAGACAACCTTCGCTGCGGGGATGTCCGCGAGGACGGTCCCGAGCATCACAAAACCGGCAATTATGCCGGCGAGAGGGAGTGAGGCGCCCAGTCGCTCGGCGCTGGCGGGAATCATCGGAACCAGAGCGTATTCACCCGTTGAAAACAGGGCTGAGGGAATGAAAACCGGTATCACGAGCGAACCCAGCCTGACTTGGCGGCGCTCTGAACTCATACGCCCAGCCTAAACTAGACGGGTCATGGCCGAAATCGACTTGTCCCCGCAAATTCGCGAATTGCGTTCAACCTTCAGCGACATTTTGCACGTTGTCGATGTCGAAAAGCTCAAGCTGGAGATTGAGCAGCTCAAAGCCGCGGCCGAAGCGCCCAACCTCTGGGATGATCCCGCCAAGGCGCAGAAAACCACCAGTGCGTTGAGTCACCGCCAATCGCTCGCCACCAAGCTCGAATCGACCGCAGCGCGACTGGATGACCTCGAGGTCCTGGTCGACATGGCCAATGCCGAGGACGATGAGGCCACGAAAGCCGAAGCGAAAAATGAATTGGCAGCCTTGCAAACCCTGATTGGTGACCTCGAGGTTCAAACCCTGCTAAACGGTGAATACGACGCTCGCGGTGCCGTGATCACGATTCGCAGCGGTGCCGGCGGCGATGACGCTACGGATTTCGCAGAAATGCTCATGCGGATGTACCTCCGTTATGCCGAGAAGCACAAACTGCCTGCTCAGGTGCTCGACACCTCCTATGCCGAAGGTGCGGGAATCAAGTCGGCAACTTTCGAAATCGATGCTGAGTACGCCTTCGGCACCCTCAGCGTTGAGGCGGGAACCCACCGACTCGTGCGCATGAGTCCTTTCGGCGCCGCTGGAAAGCGTCAGACCAGTTTTGCCGCTGTCGAAGTGGTGCCACTGATTGAGCAAACCGAAGTGATTGACATTCCTGATAGTGACATTCGCGTCGATGTCTTTCGCTCGAGCGGCCCAGGGGGTCAGAGCGTCAATACCACCGACTCGGCAGTGCGAATCACGCACTTGCCGACCGGCACCGTGGTCAGTTGCCAGAACGAGAAGTCGCAGATTCAGAACAAGGCAGCCGCGATGCGCGTGCTGCAATCGCGCCTCCTCGAAATTCGCCGTCGCGAAGAAGACGCCAAGAAAAAGCAGATCGCGGGAGACGTCAAGGCGAGCTGGGGCGAGCAGATGCGTTCATACGTTCTAGCGCCTTACCAAATGGTCAAAGACCTCCGCACCGAGTACGAGGTGAATAACCCATCCGCCGTTTTTGATGGCGATTTGGATGGGTTTATTGCCGCGGGAATCCGCTGGAGAAAGCGCTCTGACGCCTAGGCTGGTGGAATCATGATCAGCGTCACCAACGTCACGAAACAGTACAAGGGTTCGGCACGCCCCGCTCTTAACAATGTCTCGCTCGAGATCGAGAAGGGCGATTTCGTCTTCCTGGTTGGTGAATCAGGTTCGGGCAAGAGTTCGTTGATGCGTTTGATGCTCCGCGAGGATGTTGCCTCGAGCGGCAACGTGTTCGTGCTAGGCGAGAACCTGAACGCCATTTCTTCGAGGCGCATCCCTCATTTTCGCCGCAAGCTCGGAGTAGTTTTTCAAGACTTTAGACTGCTGCCCAACAAGACTGTGGCGCAAAATGTAGCCTTCAGCCTCGAAGTCATTGGTAAGTCACAGGGTTTTATTCAAGAGGCCGTCGCCGATGTTCTGCGCTTGGTCGGACTGGATGAAAAAGCGGATCGACTACCGAGCCAGCTTTCGGGTGGTGAACAGCAGCGCGTCGCGCTAGCCCGGGCCATTGTCAACAAGCCTGCAATTCTCTTGGCTGACGAGCCGACCGGCAACCTTGATCCGGCAACCAGCGAGGGCATCATGGCTCTAATTGAGCGCATCAACCTCGCAGGCACCACGGTGGTCATGGCAACGCATGACCGGGGCATTGTTGACCGACTGCAGAAGCGCGTTGTTGAACTGCGAAATGGTGAAATCATTCGCGACCAGACCTCGGCCGGCTACCAGAAGAATCCAACTGGCAAAATCTCGACTAATTTCGAGGGGATTACCCCGGCGTCAACATCGGAATCGACGCCTAGCTTTTTGGCCGGTGAAAACTAATGCGCGTAGTGCTTCGCGAAGTAGGCCAGTCGTTGCGTCGCAACGCATCCATGGTTATCTCGGTGATTTTGGTCACCTTCATCTCGCTGACGTTTGTCGGTGCGGCGGCGCTTTTGCAACTTCAAATCGGCCAGATGAAGACCTACTGGTATGACCGAGCGCAGGTTGCCGTGTATCTCTGCACGGATGTTTCGCCCGAGACTGTCTGCCCGCAGGGTGAGGTCTCAGCCGATGAGAAAGCTGCCGTGGAAGCAAAGCTAAACTCGGCAGTTTTGGCACCGTATATCGAAAAGTTCTACTTCGAAAATCACGACCAGGCCTATGCCAAGTTTCAAGAGCAGTTCAAGGGCAACGCGGTTGCCAAATACGTAAAGCCAGGCCAGCTGAACGAAACCTTCTGGGTCAATTTGAAGGACCCAAATCAGAGTCAAATCATCAGTGAAAGTTTGAGCGGTGTCGCCGGGGTCGAAGAGGTGCGCGACCAGCGCAGCTATCTGGATCAAATCTTTGGAATCCTAAACGTTGCTTCAATCGCCGCTATCTCGGTCGCAGGCCTAATGCTGGTTTCCGCGGCCTTGCTGATTTCGACAACTATTCGTCTCAGCGCATTTAGTCGTCGACGCGAACTGGGCATCATGCGTTTGGTTGGTGCCAGCAACTTCTACATCCAGCTGCCGTTCATCCTCGAGGGCGTTGTAGCTGCGACGCTAGGTGCACTTTTGGCCGGCGGTGCCGTCGTTGGCATCGTGCAGTTCTTTGTGCAGGGTTACCTGGCCCAACGTATGCCGTTCACCAATCTCGTGTCACTCGGCGACGGCCTTCTGATCGTGCCGTTGCTGGTCGGTGCTGGAATTTTGCTGGCCGCCGCCGCATCGGGTTTGGCGATTCGCCGATACCTGCGAATATAGGTTTCTTATGCCTAGAGAACGTGGTCAGAAAGTAGTTGCGTCGAATCGCAAAGCCCGCCACGACTATCACATCGACGATGTCTACGAAGCCGGAATGGTGCTGACGGGTCCTGAAGTGAAGTCGCTGCGGGCCGGTCGTGCATCTCTGATTGACGGCTACGCAACTATCGAACATGGCGAAGCGTGGCTCGAAAACGTTCACATTCCCGAGTACACCCAGGCCACTTGGAACAACAAGCCTTCCCGTCGTCGTCGCAAACTCTTGCTCAACGCAAGTGAAATCTACAAGTTGGCCGGCAAGATCAAAGAGTCTGGCTACACGCTTATTCCGCTTTCGCTCTATTTCAAAGACGGACGCGCAAAAGTCGAAATCGCACTCGCTCGAGGCAAGAAGGAATACGACAAGCGCCAAACCCTTCGCGAGCAGCAAGACAAGCGCGAGGCTGACCGCGCGATGTCATCTAAAGGCAAAGACTGGTAGGCAGCCGTGGTTGAGGTTCGCAGGCTTTCGCCGGCTGAGCTCGGGCCTTTTCTCGATTTCATGGATGGCCCGGCCTTCGCCGCCCAACCTCAGTGGGCTGGTTGCCACTGCCAGTTTTATCTGAATACTCGCGAGCAAAATGATGACCCGGCTGCCAAAACCGGACTCAACCGCGAACGCGCCTGCGACCGCGTCAACGCCGGAACGATGCAGGGCTACCTAGCGTTCGAGCGAGTTGCAGGCGCGGAGCGCGTGATCGGGTGGATGGCCGCAAACGCATCCACCAACTTTCTTGCGCTGCCGGGAGCCCGGCCCGAATTAGCGAGAATTCTCTGCTTCGTGGTCGATCAAGAATTTCAGGGCAGGGGAGTTGCAACAGAGTTGCTCCGATACGCTCTGTCCGATTTGCCCTCACGCGGATTCAAGATGGTTGAGGCGGCGCCGCTGGCCGCGGATGAGTTTGTCGCCTACGGGTATCGAGGCCCACTCAGCATGTTCCTCAAACAGGGTTTTCAGGCGGGGCAGATGCTTGACGAGAAGCACATCCTCGTTTCGCGCGAGCTCTAGGCAAACTCACAGCATTATTGTCTGCGCAATGTCGTATCCTGAATGAGCCTCGAAAGAGGCGTTGGTAACTAAATACGGGGATGATCGGTTTCGACGTTTCTTGCAGAGACTGAGAGAAGCGGGTCGTGAATGTAGCGTCAACACGTAAATGTCCGCTGCAAACTATAGGTGCCAAATCTTCGCGCACCGACTTTGCCCTAGCTGCCTAAGCGCAACTAGCCCGAAGTCCGTCAGACCGGATTTGATTTCGTTCCGGATCCTGGCGTCATTTAGAAATCTTGCTGCGTAGCTACGCCTTAGGGCTGCGCGGGACTCAAACTCAGGCTGGGCCTGTCGGTTAGGTCGCTTCATGCTATGACCGGGGCCGAGTAGAAC
>JAGWTM010000055.1 GCA_028868975.1 Actinomycetales bacterium | reverse complement strand
AGCACGCAATGGCCCAAGCCAAGGCTCTGTACTCGTCCGGTCAGCGATGCAATCACCTGAACAGACTAAACCCGACTACTTACTTTTCTTGGATGCCTCAATGGCAGCGCGCCACTGTTCCTGCGCTGAAGTAGTGCGCGTAGCACTCGAGCCGCTCTCAGCGCCGGCGGCAATGCCCATACGCCAAGAATGCGTTATCGCAATAGCAAGGGCGTCAGCGGCGTCGGCGGGTTTTGGAACTTCCTGCAATCCGAGAATCTTGGCGACCATGGAAGAGACCTGGGATTTATTTGCCCTGCCGTTTCCGGTGACGGCCGCTTTGACCTCGCTCGGGGTATGAAGCGCAATTGGAATGCCGTGACGCTGTGCGAGCAACAACACAACACCGCTGATTTGGGCCGTACCCATGACGGTTCTAACGTTTGCCTGAGCGAACACTCGCTCTAGGGCTATCGAGTTAGGACGCTGGTCGATAATGATCTGCTCCAGCTCGTCTGCGAGCTTCGCGATGCGCGCTGCGAGGGGCAAGTCGGTCGAGGAACGCAAGGTGTCCACGAACAAGAGTTTGACCGAGCGGCCCGCGCCCTGCTCGATCAACCCCACACCGCAGCGGGTGAGGCCAGGGTCTACACCGAGTACGCGGGTTGACAACTGCTAGTCGTTCTCGAGTTCGGCCATAACCTCAGGGCTCATGTCAAAGTTCGAGTAGACGTTCTGAACGTCGTCCGAATCCTCAAGGGCGTCGATGAGCTTGATTACCTTGCGAGCGGTCTCAGCGTCGGTCTGAATTGGCATGGAAGAAACAAACTCCACGTCAGCACTCTCGTAGTCGATACCGGCGGCCTGCAATGCCATTCGAACCGAAACCATGTCGCTTGGGTCAGTGGTGATAACGAATTGTTCTCCACGGTCCTCGATGTCGTCTACGCCAACCTCAAGCACTGCCTCGAGTAGCGAATCTTCAGTTACGCCCTCAGCGGCCGCGACCACAATCACGCCTTTTCGACTGAACTGGTAAGAAACCGAGCCTGGATCGGCCATGGTTCCGCCGTTGCGCGATACAGCGAGGCGAACCTCAGCCGCGGCGCGATTCTTGTTGTCGGTCAAACACTCGATCAGAATGGCAACACCATTTGGTCCGTAGCCCTCGTACATGATGGTCGAGTACTCGACGCCGTCTCCGCCGATGCCGGCTCCGCGCTTGATTGCACGTTCGATGTTGTCGGCAGGAAGTGAGCTCTTGCGACCCTTTTGAACCGCATCAAAAAGAGTCGGATTACCGTCAAGATCCGGGCCGCCGAGACGTGACGCAACCTCGATGTTCTTGATTAGCTTCGCGAAAAGCTTGGCACGCTTGGCATCAATTGCCGCCTTCTTGTGCTTGGTAGTTGCCCATTTGGAGTGACCGGACATGATGCTCCTATAAAGATTGCCGATTTCGGCGTTTGGAATTCTTCGATTCTAACGACTAGCGACTGGTGACCATGTCAAGGAACAGCCGGTGGATGCGATCTTCACCGGTTACTTCTGGGTGAAACGAGATACCCAGTAGTTGCCCCTGTCGGACACCGACAATTCGGCCATCATGCAACTGACTCAATATCTCGACTCCGGAGCCGACTTCTTGAATTACCGGACCACGGATAAATGCAGCATGAACAGGGCCGTCAATGCCGCGAAAGGCCAAATCTGCCTCGAAAGAATCCAGTTGATTACCGAAGGCATTTCGACGGACCGTAACATCGAGCCCGCCAAAAGTGCGCTGGCCAACGATTCCCTCTTGTATGCGGTCTGCGAGCATGATGAGCCCTGCGCAGGTACCAAAAACCGGGAGTCCGGCTCGGATCGCATCCCGAATCGGTTCGAACAAATCGTAGGCCTCTGCGAGACGTTGCATGACCGTGCTCTCGCCGCCGGGAATGATCAACCCGTCGCAACGCTCAAGCTCAGCCACGCGTCTAACCTCTAGAGCATCGACCCCGAGACGCCCGAGTGCAGCCATGTGCTCTCGAAAATCACCCTGGAGTGCAAGAACGCCAATCGACGGCGAACTCATGGCAGTTTGAACTACCAGCCGCGTTCGGCCAGGCGGTGCGGAGCAGGGATGTCGTTGACGTTGATGCCAACCATGGCCTCACCGAGACCGCGGCTCACTTCAGCGATGACCTGTGGGTCGTTGTAGAAAGTTGTCGCCTTCACGATCGCCTTGGCGCGCTCGACAGGGTTTCCCGACTTGAAGATACCTGAACCAACAAATACGCCGTCTGCGCCGAGCTGCATCATCATGGCGGCGTCCGCTGGGGTCGCGACACCACCGGCGACAAACAAAACAACCGGTAGCTTTCCGGTGCGAGCAACTTCACGGACCAATTCGTAAGGAGCCTGGAGTTCCTTTGCGGCAACGAAGAGCTCATCCTCAGTCTTCGCAGCGAGGGCACGGATCTCGGCACTGATGGTGCGGATGTGCTTGGTGGCCTCTGACACGTCACCGGTGCCGGCTTCACCCTTGGAACGGATCATCGCAGCGCCTTCGGTGATGCGACGCAGTGCCTCGCCAAGGTTGGTTGCACCACAGACGAAAGGAACTTTGAAGTTCCACTTATCGATGTGGTTGACGTAATCTGCTGGGCTAAGCACCTCTGACTCGTCGATGTAGTCAACGCCGAGCTGCTGCAAGACCTGAGCCTCCACGAAGTGGCCAATTCGTGCCTTCGCCATGACCGGAATCGAAACAGCCTCGATGATGCCGTCGATCATGTCTGGGTCGCTCATGCGAGCCACTCCACCCTGCGCACGGATGTCAGCAGGAACTCGCTCGAGCGCCATCACGGCAACCGCGCCGGCATCCTCGGCGATTTTTGCCTGTTCCGGCGTGACCACGTCCATGATCACACCGCCCTTGAGCATTTCTGCTAGGCCGCGCTTGACAAGTTGGGTTCCGGTGGTTGGCTTGCTGCTTTCAGTCATGGTTCAAGTCTAAACGTTGCCGAAGAGTTCAATCCAACCAGCCGTAACATCGCGCTGAACCTCACCCAGGAGTTTCGGCAGAGCCTTCGTTTCAGCGATGATCGGGAAGAAATTTGCATCATTGCGCCACCGAGGAACAATGTGCTGATGAAGGTGAGATGCGATACCGGCACCGGCAACTTCCCCTTGATTCATGCCGATGTTGAAACCATGGGCTCCCGACACCGAACGCAAAACTGACATCGCCTGCTGTGTCAGCAATCCAATCTCAGCGACCTCATCCGAAGTGGCCTGGTCGTATGTCGCAATGTGCCGATAAGGACACACGAGCAGGTGCCCCGAGTTGTACGGGTAGAGGTTTAGCAGCACAAAGGCATGCCGACCTCGCCTAACGATTAGGGACTCTTCATCACGATTTTGCGGGCCGAGACAGAACGGACAGACCTCATCTGCCGGTTGTTGACCGTGCTGAATGTAAACCAAACGGTGAGGTGTCCAAAGATGTTGAAACGCATTCGGCACACCCGGCAAAGAATGCGAACCCTGCGTCTCAACCATGACTAAACCTGCGCCTTGGTGTTGATGGCTTCCAGGATCCGTTCAATAGCGACGTCAACCGGGATGCCGTTTTCCTGAGAACCATCACGGAAACGGAAGCTGACGGCTCCGTTGTCGCGATCCTGCCCACCTGCGATCAACATGAATGGGACCTTCGCCTTAGTGTGATTCAGGATCTTCTTCTGCATGCGATCGTCACTGTGGTCGATAGAGACCCGCACTCCCCTGGCTCGCAATTTGACAGCAATCTCATCCAGATAGTCACCAAATTCGGACGCCACTGGAACACCAACCACCTGAACCGGTGCTAGCCAAGGTGGGAAGTGCCCCGCGTAGTGTTCGGTCAAGACACCGAAGAATCGCTCGACGGAACCGAACAGTGCTCGGTGAATCATGACTGGACGCTGTCGCGAACCATCCGAGGATGTGTATTCGAGATCGAAGCGTTCAGGGAGGTTAAAGTCCAGCTGGATAGTCGACATCTGCCAGGTGCGACCGATGGCATCGCGAGCCTGAACCGATATCTTTGGGCCGTAGAAAGCCGCGCCGCCCGGATCTGGAACTAGCTCAAGTCCGGAGTCTTGTGCCACCTTGGCAAGCGTGTTGGTTGCACGCTCCCAGATCTCGTCAGCGCCAACGAATTTAGGATTCCCCTCTTCACGAGTCGAGAGTTCGAGATAGAAGTCGTCGAGTCCATAGTCGCGAAGCAGCCCAAGGACGAAGTTGAGAACATTGGTCAACTCCGCTTCCATTTGATCCTGCGTCACGAAAAGGTGGGCATCGTCTTGAGTCATCCCTCGAACACGCGTGAGACCGTGCAAAACGCCGGACTTCTCATAGCGATACACCGAACCAAATTCAAAAAGACGCATCGGCAAATCGCGATATGAACGAGATTGCGAGCGATAGACCAGGATGTGGAATGGACAGTTCATCGGCTTGAGGTAATAGTCCTGGCCCTGCTTGGTCACATGTCCGAGCTCGTTGACCTCTTGATCCAATTTCATTGGAGGGAACATGCCGTCCGCGTACCAAGCAAGATGACCTGAGATCTCAAACAGGTTGCTCTTGGTGATGTGCGGCGAGTACACGAATTCGTACCCCGACTCTTCGTGACGCTTGCGACTGTAATCCTCCATGACTCGGCGCATGATTCCACCCTTGGGGTGAAAAACCGCCAAACCAGAACCGATTTCCTCCGGGAACGAGAACAGGTCGAGCTCTTGACCGAGTCTGCGGTGGTCGCGTTTGGCCGCTTCTTCGAGTCGTTCCTGATGCGCTTTGAGATCATCTTTGGTTGCCCACGCGGTACCGTAAATGCGCTGGAGCTGCTTGTTGTTTTCGTTACCGCGCCAGTAGGCGGCCGCTACGCGAGTGAGGCTGTACGCGTTGCCAACGGTTCGAGTGCTTGGCACGTGCGGGCCGCGGCACAAATCTTTCCAGATAGTTTCGCCGCTCTGCGGGTCAACGTTGTCGTAGATAGTTAGCTCGCCAGCACCAACCTCAGCGGCACCATCGCCAAGGTCCGCGCTGCTGCCTTTCAATCCGATTAGCTCGAGCTTGTATGGCTCATCAGCGAGTTCAATAGCCGCCGCGGCTTCGTTCGAAACACGACGCACGAAACGCTGTCCCGAGCGCACAATGCGATCCATTTGTTTCTCGATTGCACGAAGTTCTTCTGGAGTGAATGGTTGCTCAACGTCGAAGTCGTAGTAGAAACCGTCGGTGATGGCGGGACCAATACCGAGTTTGGCCTCCGGTCGAATGGTTTGAACCGCTTGAGCGAGAACGTGGGCGGTCGAGTGTCGAAGAATCGCCAGACCATCTGGTTCAGAAATCAGGATGCCTTCAACCGCGTCGCCTGAGACCGGGCGGTAAGCCAAATCGCGAGCCTCGCCGTTTACCCGCAGCGCGATAACGCTTTTGTCAGTGAACAGCTTGAAGCCATCGATTCCGGCTTCGATGCTGGTTTCAACACCATTTAGCTTGATGTTTAGTTGGGACAAGGCTTAACTCCATCTGGTCTTACGAGACCCTCAAAGTCTAGTCTTTGGCCCATTGGCTGGCTTCAACAAAGTTAGGTGAGCCTTGCTAGAAATGCGTCGGATTCGGCGGTAGTTTGGCGCCATGACTAAACCAAACACGAAGGCCGAGGACGCGATTATCGCGAGCTCAGAGTTTCAGCAGGCCGCGATGTCACACAAACTCAACTGGCTGCGAGCCGGCGTTCTAGGCGCCAACGACGGAATCGTCTCAACCGCGGGCCTAATCTTCGGTGTTGCAGGTGCAACTAACGACTCGAATGCGATCTTCATCGCAGGCGTTGCCGCGATGGTCGCTGGCTCGATTTCAATGGCCGGTGGCGAGTACACCTCGGTGAGCGCCCAGCGCGACAGCGAAATTGCAGCAATCGCAAAGGAGAAAAAGGAACTCGCCGAGAACCCCGAGGCGGAACTTCGAGAACTTGCCTGGTTCTATGAACAGAAAGGCATGAGCCCTGCTCTCGCCATCCAGGTCGCCGAGGAGCTGACTGCCAAGGATGCGATCCGCGCTCACGCAGAAGCCGAACTTGGCATTTCACACGATGACCACGTCAGCCCAACTGCGGCTGCGCTGGCCTCATTCGTTGCTTTTGCTGCCGGAAGCGCACTTCCGCTACTTACCGCTACCGCAACTCCGTGGCCTGAGGCACGCATCCCGATGACTGTGTTTGCGGTTGCTGCATCGCTTGCCCTTACCGGTTTCGTGGCTGCTCGCATCGGCGGGGCAAAGCCAATTCGGGCGATTATTCGAAACGTGCTCGTGAGCCTTATGACGATGGGCATCACCTACGGCATTGGTCTGCTTGTCGGCGGCAGTCTTCCGGCCTAATTTGAACGGTTCGCTAACGAAAAAAAGTTAGACTCGTCTGGTGGCTGAAGTTCAAAAATACGACGTAGTACTTATCGGTGGTGGCATCATGAGTGCCACTTTGGGCACTCTTCTAAAGAGCCTGAAACCAGAACTTTCAATCAAGCTGATCGAGCGCCTCGGCGACGTTGCCCTCGAGAGTTCAAACCCTTGGAACAATGCCGGCACCGGTCACGCCGCGCTCTGCGAATTGAACTACATGCCCGATTCGAAGGACGGTTCGCTACCGAGCCCCGCGAAGGCAATCGCAATCAACGAACAGTTTCAGCTATCGCGGCAATTCTGGGCTCACCTCGTGAAGCAAGGTGTCCTCGGAGAACCGTCAACGTTTATCAACTCCACCCCGCACATGACCTTCGTTCGCGGCGAAAAAGATGTCGATTACCTGCGCCGGCGATACCAAGCCCTCAAGGATCAGCCGCTATTCGCCGGCATGGAGTTCACAACTGACCGTGCCCAGATCGCCAAATGGACTCCGTTGATCACCAAAGGTCGTCCAAAGGATGAAATCATCGCCGCGACCCGAATTGAGTCCGGTACCGATGTTGATTTCGGTTCGGTTACCCGGCAGCTAGTCGCGCATCTAACCGAAACTGGCGTTGAAGTTCAGACCGGAGCTGAGGTAAGAAAGCTAAAGCGGACTTCGAACGGTTGGCGAGTCACAGTGAAAAATCTTCGCTCTGAGGCCGTTGAGTCCCTCGAAGCTAAGTTCGTTTTCGTCGGTGCCGGTGGATGGGCCCTTAAGCTTCTACAGCGCTCTGGCATTCCCGAAGCCAAGGGTTACGGCACGTTCCCGGTTTCGGGAGAGTTTTTGAAGACCAGCAACCAGGACATAGTCCGAAAGCACAGCGCCAAGGTTTACAGCCAGGCAGCTGTTGGAGCTCCACCGATGTCGGTGCCCCACCTTGACACTCGCGTGGTGGACGGTGAGAAAACACTTCTGTTCGGGCCATACGCGGGCTTGAATCCTAAGTTTTTGAAGCAGGGTTCGATTCTTGATCTACCGTTGTCGGTGCGTCCAGCGAATGTGATTCCTTACCTGGCCGTGGCTATCTCAAACCTTGGCCTCATTAAGTACCTACTTCGAGAAATTACGAAGTCAAAGGCCAAGAAGTTTGAGGCACTGCGTGAATTCGTACCGGAGGCAAATCCTGAGGATTGGGAGTTTATCGAGGCCGGACAGCGCGCTCAGGTCATCAAAAAGGATTCCAAAAAGGGTGGCACCCTGCAGTTCGGCACCGAGGTAGTTTCGGCCGCGGATGGCTCGATTGCTGGGCTCCTTGGCGCTTCGCCAGGCGCATCCACGGCTGTTTACATCATGATCGAAGTCTTGAAGAAGGCTTTCCC
>JAGWTM010000010.1 GCA_028868975.1 Actinomycetales bacterium | reverse complement strand
GCCGATGCGCCTGGCGCCTTCAGCATCACCAGTGAGGATGAGCTTGGGGCGATCCTGCTTGCGGTCGTGCAGTCGGCTCGTGCCGCCGGCCTTGACTCGGAGCGTGCGCTACGTGGTGCTGTGCGTGCGCTCGGAACTGAAATTCGTGAGTATGAGCTCGCGGATGCGGTCGACGCTGGCGTGATCGCTGTTCCTGCCGAGGACTAGGCCGTCAATAAGATCTTTTAGGCGGCTTATGAGATCCTGGCGAAATGGGGAAGTTTCGTTCAGGTCGGGAATACCACTACAAGTTGTCAAAGGTTGCTGTTGATGAAACAGTAAATGGAAGGCCGAGTTTCACCTTTATTACTCAGGATCCTGGGCGTCCGGTGGCTTCACTTGAAAAGGGCATTAACCCAATGGCTGCAACCAAAGGCAGCTCTAAAAGCCCTCAGCCAAAACCTGCCATTTTGATTTCGTCATCGCCTCACTCTCGAGGCACAGAATGGAATCCCTGGCACGATGTCTTCGAACCGGATTTAGGTTATGTGCGTTATTTTGGCGACGCGAAGTCTGCTGGCGACCCTTCACTGGCGCCAGGCAACAAAGTTTTGCTCGAAGCTATGAGGGCCCACACAAGCGGTGACCGCGAGATTCGTGAGTCATCTACTCCGCTGATACTTTTTGAACGCGTTGCAAGTGGAATTCTCAAGTTCCAGGGTTTCGGAATTGTTGAGCGAGCCGAACTTGTAACGCAATACAACCCTGCAATTGGTTATTTCACGAATTATGTCTTCACTTTCGCTGTCTTAAGTCTGAGTGAAGAGGACGAAGAGCTGAATTGGGATTGGATTAGAGAACGCCGCGATGCGACCCTCGATCTAAAAAGTCAAAATAGGCTGGCCCCTAATTCCTGGAAGATGTTCGTGCGTCTCGGCGTGCAAAGAGTTGAGAGTTTCCGTCGTCGGGCGGCACTAGCGAAAGTTGAGCCACCGCAGTCGCAAATGCCCGAAGTCGGTTCACGCGAACATAAGGCATTGCGAGAGATTTACGACTTCTATTCCACAAAAGGCAAGCATCGTTTCGAACTGCTCGCTAGCCGTGTGGTCATGAGCGTGGTCAACAGCAATGGTGGAAATTACCTTGAAGGTTGGGTTACTAAAGGCTCCGGCGACGGCGGGGTCGACTTCGTCGGAAAGATCCGCCTTGGTGGCGGCTTCGGGTCGGTGGATGTCATTGTTTTAGGGCAGGCCAAGTGCGAGGCGCTAGATAAACCGACTAATGGTGTTGCGCTGGCTCGTACAGTAGCCCGACTGAAACGTGGCTGGATTGGTGCTTACGTGACGACTAGTTATTTCTCAAAGCCTTCCCAGATTGAGGTTATTGAGGATTCGTATCCGCTCCTTCTCGTCAGCGGACTTCAGTTGGCGCAAGAAACTCTGAAGTTGGCCGAATCTGGTGGCTACAGCAGTGTCCTTGGGCTCCTAGACACCCTGGAGCTGGAATACCCTGACATGATCCATAACCGCCGCCCCGACGAAATCCTTGATTTGTAACGTAGGGGATGCGTATGCGTCCTGTGCCAAACTTGATGCATGGCTAAAGACGTGCACCCGCCTCGCGGCATGCGTGACTTTCTACCCCTAGAAAAGTCGCACAGAGACCAGATTCTCACCCAGATTCGCGAGACCTACCTTTCGCACGGCTTCCAGGAGATCGAAACCCCAGCGCTCGAAGACCTCGCGCGCCTAACCTCGGGTCAGGGCGGCGACAATGAGAAGCTCGCCTTCCGTGTCATGAAGCGCGGGGCAGAACTTGAGTCGGCGCTATTCGCATCCGGCGATTCGGCCGACGGCCTTGCCGACCTTGGTCTTCGTTACGACCTAACCGTCCCATTGACCCGTTATTACGCGACGAACCGCGCCAAGCTGCCAACGGTGTTCAAGGCGCTGCAAACCGGCCCGGTTTGGCGTGCCGAGCGCCCGCAAAAGGGTCGCTACCGTCAGTTTGTTCAGTGTGACATCGACATCATCGGTGAATCGAGCGAGCTAGCCGAAATCGAACTCCTCAACGCGTCGCTGGATGCGCTCGCCGCAATCGGCCTGGCCGACGCGACCATCCGCGTCAACCACCGCGTGCTGCTGGCGAACCTGCTCGACGGGCTTGGCGTCGCTGAGGCTGACCGCGGCCAAGCCATGATCATCATCGACAAGCTCGACAAGATTTTTGCCGAAGGTGTCATCGCTGAACTCGGCGAGAAGTTCGGAGCCAAGGTGGCCGAGGCCGCATCCGGTTGGCTATCAACGCTCGAGGGCGTTTTGGATGCGCCTGCCGAACTCGCCGCCATCTTCAACGCAATCGAAGCCCGTCACGGCAAGGGCAAGTTGCGCTTTGACCCAACCCTCGTGCGCGGCATGGGCTACTACACCGGCCCAATCTTTGAAATCGAACACCCGGGCTCGGGCTCATCCATCGGTGGTGGCGGTCGCTACGACGGCATGGTCGGGCGTTGGCTCGGACAGGACGCCCCGGCTGTCGGCATCTCGATCGGCTTCGAGCGTGCCGTTGATTTGGTCGATGGGGCAGAGGGTAGTGATCCAAAGGCACTCGTGCTCGTCCTAAATTCAAACTCACCGGTATGCGTTGCCGCCGCGCTAAACGCGCAGGCCGAGGCGATTGCTGCC
The DNA here is from genome assembly GCA_028868975.1 of Actinomycetales bacterium. GTDB lineage: Bacteria > Actinomycetota > Actinomycetes > Actinomycetales > Microbacteriaceae > Rhodoluna. The sequence continues at coordinate 31,899 of JAGWTM010000010.1, read as the reverse complement.
GGCTACCGAGTGCGTCTTGAGCAGCGCCCGAAGAAGCTCGGCAACCTGCTCGAGTCGATGCAGCAGCAGGGGTTCGGCTCGTGGGCTCAAATCGGTGAAGGAGATCCCTTCAACATTAAGGACATTAAGCTACTCTTGAGCTAGTTTTTCTGGGGGCAATTTTGGAAGCAAAAGAAACAGACTTCATCCGACTTTTTGATGGCACGAAACATTTCGTGGTCCCGCATTTCCAAAGACTCTACTCCTGGGAAACAAAGCATTGCCGCGACCTAGTTAAAGACATAGCGCAGGTGGCTACGTCAGACGCTAAACGCCACTTTGTAGGTTCAATCGTTTATGTCTCCCATCAAGCCAAAGCGGATGGAGTCAATCAATTCGTTGTCATAGACGGCCAACAGCGTTTGACCACATTGAGCCTCCTGTTTCTTGCTGTCTTGAGTAGCGAAAATTTGGAGCCGGGTGAACTGAAAAAGAAGCTAAACCGCCTAATCCGTAACGCTGACGAAAAAGCTAAAACCCCTGACTATTACAAACTGCAACTGACGAGGACCGATGACGAATCGTTCAGGAATCTGGTTGACGCAATTGCGGCAGGCGTTGAGATAACACCAGATGCATCAAGAGTCCATCGCAATTTCTTGTTTATGCGTGACGAAGCAAAAGAACAGGGACTCTCCAGCGCTGATTTATGGTCTGCTCTCTCAAGGCTGGATGTGGTATACATCGCGCTAAGCGCAAGAGATGACCACCCGCAGGCGATTTTCGAGAGTCTCAATTCAACAGGAAAATCTCTGTCCCAAACAGACTTGATTCGCAATTTCGTTCTCATGGACCTCGAGCCAGAAGATCAATCTCATCTGTACGACCATTATTGGTCGCCTATCGAGCTGGATTTCAAGGGTCGTAAGGATACAGAGTTCGAAGATTTCATGCGCATGTATCTGACAGTAACCAACAAAAAATACCCGTTGCAGCGGGATGTTTTTGATACGTTCAAACGTGACTTTCGCCAGGCCATGTCTAATGGTGACTCCCGATCAGAAGTCCTGAAGTCTATGAAAGATTTGGCTAAGGCATACAAACTTCTTAGCTGGAGCGAACTTGACGCTAAGGATCCCCTTGGAATGCGTTTGGCTGCATACAGGGCTACGCGAAACCGCGTCCTGAACCCGCTTGTGATGAAGTGGGCTAATCGGGATTCCTTAGGAAGTGACTTTGACTCCAAGAGGCTCATAAAGGCGCTCGGTTATCTTGAGAGCTACGTCGTTAGAAGAGCATTCTGTGGTCTAGGAAATAACGCACTTGACAAGGTGGTAGCGAGTTGCTTCGACCTAATGGAACGCTCGCAACGAGAAGGGGCAGATGCGCTCGCGGATGCTCTCTTGTCCCTCGGCTCTGGCAGAATGCGGTTTCCGCTCGATGAGGAGGTGATGCGTAAGGGCGGCTCCTTTGACCTTTATTCAAGCCCGTTGGCTTCATTCATCCTGCAATCGCTCGAATCAACCCTTGACCCAAAGGGATTTACTATCGGTTCGAAAGTATCAATCGAGCACATAATGCCGCAGACCTCCACTCGCGCTTGGGAGCAAGAAGTTGGACCGGAGCTATCTTCAGTGCGCGAAAGGTGGCTCCACACGATCGCTAATTTGACTCTAACTACATACAACGCTGAGCTCGGTAATCGATCGTTTGATGAAAAGAAGCACACCCCGATTATCGGGTTCGAGTCATCTAAGTTTGCTATGACCAAGCGGCTGACTGATTTTGAGAACTGGACTGAGAGCGAATTAATGAGCAGGTCCGAGGAGATGTTGAGATTAGTCGTGAAAACCTGGCCAATGCCCGAAATTTATAACAGTCGTTATTCGAAAATTGCCATTGAGATGGAAAAGGAAGAGCTAACAATCGGCGATTTGCTAGCTGAGGGCTTGATAAGCGCCGATGATGAAATTTTCTGGGCTAGACCGAATCTTCAAGAGATTAACGTTGCTCGCATAACCGATGGTGGGATGATCGCCGTTGCTGACGGGGATGAGTATGAAACGCCCACAGCTGCCACGCGGCACTTCACAACTTCAAACTACAACGGCTGGAAAGTCTGGCGATTAGGTTCGCTCGAGGGTGAAACATTGGATGATCTGCGAGAACGATACCAATCGCTGAATAGCTGACTAAGTTACTGGAAGTGCTAAGCGGAATCAATTGCCGCGCGTCGCTAACGTCCTCAAGGTTAAACACCTTGGCTCTTACCCATTACAGCGGTATTCCCGCATTAAACCTCGGATGGCCTCTGGCTCGAGCTGCCGGCGTACCACTTAAACAACGCGGTTCCTTGATCCCAATCATGGACATGCCCGCTTGCGAGCCAGCGTAGTTAAAGCGCACCTTGCCGCGAATTTCAAGTCTGATAATCACGATTTTTCGCTTAATAGGATCCGTGGTGATCTTTGTTGCGTAAGCGAAACTGTTGTTTCAACATAGGGGAGCAATCTGGACCAACCGGAGTAATCCGCAGTAATCCACAGGGGAGTAACACATGGAAATCACGCTGCCCGACGACTCGATCGATCCGTTCGTCGAGACGCTGCCTTGGGGCGTGGTGCGACTACTTGCCCACGGCGGTCTCGACCTCACCGAATACTTCAACAACCAGAATGAGTTGCCGGCCGATGTCGCCAACGGAATCCTTGATTTGTGGTTTGACCCTAAGGTCGAGCGTCACTTTGATTTGCGCGACGGCTACGTTCTAACTAGCCACGCCGACTAGCTGGCCCTCGGGAATCGCAGCGAGGTCATAAAAGAGTTCGCTAGGGCTAACCTGAAGCGCTTGGCAAAGCATGCCAACAACGTCGATAGTCGGGCGCTGCTTGTGACTGAAGTACTTACTGAGTGTGCCCTTGTTGATTCCCGAAACCTCGGCCAAACGCGAAATCGTGATGAAGCCGCTGCGATCGAGCTGCGACTTCAACGAATCTTGCGAGCCGGTGGTGTTTAGGTAGGCCAAGAGCCTCCCCATTTGGGGCGGGTAATAAGCCGGATATGTTGCCAACCGAAGGAAAAATGCACCGTTTTTTCAACCCTGGTGGAGGCGTAAACGCAACACCCGTACACATGCACGCCGTCGTGACGTCACCTCAAAAAACGCTCGTGCCTGCCGGGCAGGTTTTGCGGCTAGTCGACTAAACTTGTGACCGAATCACAACGAAGTTTTTTGGCGCGTTAACGCGTCGTTCCGCGACCTGAAACCCAGCCGCGTTGAACTTATTCAAACGGAACCAAATCCAACCGGGCCGACCAATTTGAAGGCCTAAACAGAGGAGACCCAGTGTCAATCATTGAAGCAATCGGCGCACGCGAGATTCTTGACTCGCGCGGTAACCCAACCATCGAGGTTGAGGTTCTGCTCGAAGACGACTCGTTCGGCCGCGCAGCCGTTCCATCAGGCGCATCGACTGGTGCATTCGAGGCTCACGAGAGCCGCGATGGCGACAAGGGTCGCTACCTCGGCAAGGGCGTCCAGAACGCCGTCAAGGCTGTTGTTGAAGACATCGATGAGGCCCTCGTTGGCTTCGACGCACAGGACCAGCGCCTGGTTGACGCAGCGCTAATCGCAGTCGATGGCACCGCAAACAAGTCAAAGCTTGGCGCAAACGCGATCCTCGGTGTCTCACTCGCCAACGCTCGTGCAGCAGCCGAGTCAACCGGTCAGCCTCTTTACCGCTACCTCGGTGGCCCAAACGCATACGTTCTGCCAGTGCCTTTGATGAACATCATCAACGGTGGCGCTCACGCCGACACCGGCGTCGACATCCAGGAGTTCATGATTGTTCCTCTGGGTGCCGAAACCTTCAGCGAGGCAATTCGCTGGGGCGTCGAGGTCTACCACTCACTCAAGGGTCTGCTGGCTTCGAAGGGCCTCGCGACCGGTCTTGGCGACGAGGGTGGTTTTGCTCCTGAGCTGCCAACCAACGCGGCCGCACTCGACCTAATCGCCGAGGCAGTCGCCAAGGCGGGCTACAAGCTCGGCACCGACATCGCGCTCGCACTCGACGTTGCTTCGACTGAGTTCTACAGCGAAGAGACTGGCAAGTACACCTTCGAGGGCCAGGAGCGCACCAGCGACGAGATGATCGCTTACTACGCGAACCTCGTTGCTAACTACCCACTGGTTTCGATCGAAGACCCACTAGCCGAGGACGACTGGGCTGGCTGGACCAAGATCACCGCAGAACTTGGCAACAAGGTTCAGCTCGTGGGCGACGACCTCTACGTCACCAACCCAGAGCGTTTGCAGAAGGGCATCGACGAGGCCGCAGGCAATGCAATCCTCGTCAAGGTCAACCAGATTGGCACCCTGACCGAGACCCTGGACGCGGTTTCGCTGGCACAGCGCCACGGCATGAAGGCCATCATCTCGCACCGCTCGGGTGAGACCGAAGACACCTTCATTGCTGACCTCGCTGTTGCAACCAACGCCGGCCAGATCAAGACCGGTGCACCTGCTCGTTCAGAGCGCGTTGCCAAGTACAACCAGCTGCTTCGCATCGAAGAAGAACTGCAGGATGCGGCTCTCTACGCGGGCCGCTCGGCATTCCCTCGTTTCAAGGCCTAAACCCTTTAGCCTGAAACGGTGGCAAACAGACCAACAGCCCGCAAGGGTGGCGCAACCCGTCGTCTGACTTCCAAGTCAGCGGCGGGTTCGCGCACGTCTGAAGCCAAGTCGACCGGCTCACAGCGCAACCTGCTCAGCATGGACTTCGCGCGGTCGATTCGGGTCAACAGCTACAACCTGACCATCGTGGCTCTGATCGTGGTTGGCGTCGCGACGCTTCAACAGGGTGTCACCACCTGGTATGTCCAGCAGCAGCAAATCGCGGATGTTGCCGCTCAGGTTGAGGCTGCCAAAAAGCAGGTTGCTCAAATGCAGGTCGAGCGCAAACGCTGGGATGACCCCGTTTACGTGCGTTCGCAAGCACGCGACCGCTTGTATTACGTCATGCCCGGCGAGGTGTCATACCTCGTGATGGATGCCAACGGAATCGACCCGAATGACACATCGGGCACAGTTGGTGCTCAAATGGCTGACCGCCGAAACACCACCGAGATCACCAACAAAATTCGCGAGACCAAAGACAACTGGGTTGACAGCCTGCTCTACACCGTCGTGCGGTCAGGCCTAGATCAACCAACACAGTAAGAAAAGCAGTTCGAAACATGCCACTAACCGAAGCCACCGAGCAAGACATCGCCGAGGTGTCACGCCAACTTGGCCGACCCGCTCGCGACATCGCTGCCATCGCGGCACGTTGCGTCTGTGGCAATCCTTTGGTGGTCCAGACCGCTCCAAGGCTCAGCAACGGCGAACCTTTTCCGACCATGTACTACCTAACTCACCCGGCGGCAACCGCAGCGGTGAGCACCCTCGAGGCATCGGGATTCATGGCCGAATTGCAAAACAAACTCAGCGAGGATGCCGAATTGGCTGACGCGTATCGTCGTGCCCACGCGCAGTACCTTGCCGAGCGCGATGAACTCGAGGCGCTGCTCGGCCTCGATGTCCCTGAGATCGACGGCATCAGCGCGGGTGGAATGCCCACTCGAGTCAAATGCCTACATGCACTGATTGGGCACTCGCTCGCGGCTGGCCCCGGCGTGAACCCGATTGGTGACCAAGCTTTGGCTGCCTGCACCTGGCAACCAACCAAATGCGTCTGCGACCACAGACCAACTAACTGAAGGTAAATTAGAACCTATGGCTGAAAACAACAACGGCGCTGGCGCGCCTCGCATCCTTATCGTTGGTGGCGGTTACGCCGGTTTTTACACCGCTTTCAAGCTCGAGCAGCTGCTTGGCAAAGGCGAAGCTGAGGTCACGCTGGTTGACCCACTGCCTTACCTCACCTACCAGCCGTTCCTGCCTGAGGTTGTCGGTGGCTCGATTGAGGCCCGCCACGTTGTGACCTCGCACCGTCGCCACCTGAAGAAGACCAAGTTGGTGAGCGGTAAGGTCAGCAAGATTGACCACAAGAAGAAGACCGCCACGGTCGAAATCGAAGGTCTAAAGCCACAGAAACTCGAGTATGACCACGTCGTGGTCACTGCCGGTGCCGTTAGCCGCACCTTCCCGATTCCAGGTGTCGCTGACAACTGCATCGGCATGAAGACCATTGAAGAGGCCATCGAGGTGCGCAACCGCATCACCGAGAACCTCGACAAGGCAGCTCAGTTGCCTGCTGGTCCGGCTCGTGACCGTTTGCTCACCTTTGTGGTCGTCGGTGGCGGTTTTGCCGGCATCGAGACCTTCGCCGAGATGCGCTCGTTCGTGACCTACCTGCTCAAGTTCTACCCAGAGTTGAGCTTCGAGGACACCCACTTCCACCTCATCGAGGCCATGGGCCGCATCATGCCTGAGGTTTCGCTCAAGACCAGCGAATGGGTGCTCGCAAACCTCGACAAGCGCGCTGCCAAGGTTCACCTGAACACCCAGCTGCAGTCGGCAGTTGACGGCAAGATCGAACTCTCGACCGGTGAGAAGTTTGAGTCGGACGTAATCGTCTGGACTGCCGGTGTGATGGCGCATCCATTTGTTCGCAACACCGACCTGCCTCTGGATGAGCGCGGCCGCATCACGGCTAAGGCATCGCTGCAGGTTGTCAACGGCGAGAAGGTTGTTGAGGGTGCCTGGACCGCGGGTGACGTTTCGGCCGTTCCTGACCTTTCAGGTGGTGGCGTCGGTGGTTTCTGTGTTCCGAACGCTCAGCACGCCGTGCGTCAGGCCAAGCTGCTAGCCAAGAACATTGTTGCCCAACTTCGCGGCGAAAAGATTGTCGACTACATCCACTACAACAAGGGTGCGGTTGCCGGTCTCGGTGTCGGTGTCGGTGTGTTCCAGTACAAGGGCCTGGCCATCAAGGGCTTCATCGCTTGGTGCATGCACCGTGGTTACCACGGCCTTGCCATGCCGATGTGGGAGCGCAAGATCCGCGTCTTCGCAGGCTGGATCTGGAACTTCGTGCTGCGTCGCGACATCGTCGGAATCGGCGCGACTCGCAAGCCAACCTTAGCCTTCGAGACCTTTGCGTCTCGTCCAAAGGCCTAAGCCCAAAGACCGAAGAGAGGGACGCCGCGCAAGTTGCGTCCCTTTCTCTTTGGCCCCCATAGCCCAATGGCAGAGGCGGGCGACTTAAAATCGCTACAGTGTGGGTTCGAGTCCCACTGGGGGCACTAGAGAATAAGACTGACTTCGGTCAGTCTTTTCTTTTATCCTCCGTACGCCCGCAGCGCACTGAGAGTTTCCTGAGAAAACCCTGCTTTGTCCGACCCCGCGCTTAGCATTGAGCCATGGAACTCGCACTCATCATTCTCGGCGTTATCGCCGTAATCGCAGTCATTTACTTTTGGAGCACCTACAACAGCCTCGTTGCCCTGAATGTGCGAACCAAAGAGGCCTGGAGCAGCATTACCATCCAGCTAAAGCGCCGTGCTGACCTGATTCCAAACCTCATCGAGACCGTCAAGGGTTACGCAACTCACGAGCGCGAGGTGTTCGACGCGGTCACCACCGCGCGCGCCGCGACTGTTTCGCCTCAGGTGCTCGCTCACCCTGCGCAGGCAGCTCAGGCCGATGCAGACTTCGGCGCTGCCATGAAGTCACTCTTCGCCGTCGCCGAGGCGTACCCTGCGCTTCAGGCCAACCAGAACTTCCTCAGCCTTCAAGCTGAGCTCAGTGACACCGAAGACAAGGTCATGGCTGCTCGCCGCTTCTATAACGGATGCGTCCGTGAGCTCAACACCAAGCTGACTCAGTTCCCACAGAATTTGTTCTTCCGCAACGGCAAGATCGTTCCTCTGGAGTTCTTTGAGGTTGCCGACGCTGCGGCGATTCAAGAGCCCCCTCAGGTCAAGTTCTAAAACCGCGCAGCAACAACTCTCGGGAGTCACATGTATTCGGCGATTGCCGCAAATAAGCGCAACACGATCATCATCATTGCTCTGTTCGTTGGCCTAATCGGTGGTTTGGCTTACTGGTGGGGTCAGGTGTCGGGCAATGGCTCGAGTGCGATTTTGATCATCGGTTTTGTGGCGATTTATGCCCTGGTGCAGTACTGGTTCGCGGCCTACTTTGCGGTCGCGATGAGCGGCGCTATCGAAATCCAAAAATCGGATAACCCACGCCTTTGGCGCACGGTTGAAAACATCGCAATTAGTCAAGGTATGCCGATGCCGAAGGTTTACATCATCGAAGACCCGGCTCCAAACGCCTTTGCCACCGGTCGTGACCCCAAACACGCCATCGTGGCTGCGACCACAGGCCTACTCGCCATCATGGACGACCAGGAGCTCGAAGGCGTCATGGCTCATGAGATGGGCCACGTGAAAAACTACGACATTCGCGTCTCGACCATCGTCTTTGGTTTAGTTAGCGCGATTGGCGTGCTGGCCGATTTCGCAATCCGCATGGCCTTCTTCTCGGGAGGTCGCCGCGACAGCCGAGACAACAACCTAGGCGCCGTGCTAATTCTGATCGGCATCGTGGGCTGGATTGTGGCCGCGCTGATTGGGCCAATCGTTACCGCTGCCGTCTCTCGTCAGCGTGAATACCTAGCCGACGCAACCGGCGCCGAGATTACTCGATACCCCGATGGTCTTGCCTCTGCGCTCAAAAAGCTCGGTGAGTATGGGCGACCAATGCGTCGCGCCAGCAGCTCAATGGCCCACATGTACATCGCTGACCCGGTCAAGCCAGGTCTGGTCGAACGTGTGTTCTCAACCCACCCACCGATTCCGAAGCGCATTGAGCGACTTCAGCAAATGGGCGGAAAATACTAGCCAGTCGCGGCGTTTGTTAGGTCAGCGGGTTTCCGCTAGAGCTTCACGTCGGCTTGGGCTGACCGGAGGGCGTCGGCGAAGTTGCCCTTAGGGGCAACGAGTATGCCAGACAGGCCCTGCCAGCGGGCGGCCTCAACCAGGTTTTTCATGACCGCTCGGGCAGCCGACTTTTGTTTGGCCTGGCTCATCCACGGTTCGTGCCAACTCGCCTGCACCAGCAAAACCTTGGCCTTGCGATCGCTTTTTAGGTCGAGTCGGCCAATCAGTTCGCCCTTGTGAAGCACCGGCAGCGTGTAATAGCCGTAAACCCGCTTGGGTTCAGGCACGTAAATCTCAATCTTGTAGTCGAAATCGAATAGTTCGACGGCTCTCTCGCGAACCCGAACCAGAGGGTCGAAAGGGCTGAGAATTGTCGTATGCGTTGCTGGCGCAAAGTCGCCGGCGTTTAGTTTTGGCAACCAATCAGCATGCACGAAGCCCGGCTTAGACCAGCCTTCGACTTCAACCTCGATGACCCGCCCGGCTTCAATCAACTGACGCACGAAGGGTCTCACCTCGCTCGGGTAGTCGCTGTGCGAGAACCCGACGCCAGCCAAGGTAGTGACACCCTCAGCTCTAATCGCCCGCTCAATTACGCCGCGTTCGAGCTCGTCGGCGTCGTAATCAGTAGAGGCGAGCAGGGCAGCGAATTCAGGTTTGAACACGTGCTCCGGAAGCGCATAGCGGCGAGCAAAATTGTGGCGACCAGCGTTTGTGATTTCGCCGGTCGCAAATAGGTACTCCAGGGCAACTTTCGCAGGCGACCAACCCCACCAGTTTCCGGTGCGCTTGTTCATGTCATGTTCGAAGTCTTTGAGGGTCAGCGGTCCTCGGTCGGCCAACTCGGCCTTGAGCCAATCCACTAACTTCGCATTCTCGGTGATGAACTCTCGGTGTCGACGAGCCCGATAAGACTTGGCCATACGAAAACGCCAAAGTGGCAGGTCTTCGGTGCGAATCCAGCTAGCCTGCCGAACCCAAAACTCGCTCAGCTCGGGCTGCTTGGCGACGCAAAACTTTTCGGTCGCGGGCGCATCCGCAGTCGAATTCTCGTAGGTCGGGAGGGCGGCGCTGTCGAGTTGATTCTTATCAAACGCTCCGATTCGAGAGAAAACCGGCATGTAGTGGGCGCGTTCGAAGACGTTCACCGAATCGAGCTGCAGAACTGTCAGTTGATCCAGCACAGCGAGGGGAGTCGTGCCTCGGGCGGGCTTGGAGTCCAGGCCTAGTGCGTGCAAATTCAGGCTGCGCGCATCTTTGCGCGACAGGTGCTCAGCCATGAATCCTCTTCTCAAACTAGACTTTTACTCTATGACTAACTCGCAAGCCTCAGAGCTCAATCTCGCCGACTTCCAAGCCGCGCGCGAAAACGTGCGCCAGGTTGCGATTGAGACCCCAGTTTTGCACAGCAACTACCTCAGCAAGGTCACCGGCGCAGAGGTGTTCCTCAAAGCCGAAAACCTTCAGCGCACAGGCGCATACAAACTTCGCGGTGCCTTCAACCGGATGAGCAAGCTCACTCCGGCTGAGCGCAAAAAGGGTGTTGTGGCCGCCTCTGCCGGCAACCACGCCCAAGGCGTTGCTCTGGCTGCAAAAAAGCTCGGCATCAAGGCGACAATCTTCATGCCGGTAGGCGCCTCTTTGCCAAAGTTCCAGGCAACGCAAAACTACGGCGCCCAGGTAGTGCTCGAAGGTGCGGTCTTTGCCGAAACCTTGAAGGCTGCTCAGGCCTACGCCGCCAAAAAAGGCGCGATCTTCATTCCGCCATTCGATCACCTGGATGTGATTGCCGGTCAAGGAACCGTCGGCCTTGAAATTCTTGACCAGGTACCTGACGTTTCGACCATCGTCGTCGGGCTCGGTGGTGGTGGACTTGGGGCTGGTGTCGCAGTTGCAGCCAAGCTGGCGGCCAAGGCCCAGGGGCGCAAGATCAAGGTAATCGGCGTCCAGAGTGAAAATTCGGCTGCCTATGTTGACTCGCTCAAGGCCGGCAAGCCGGTTCAGATTTCGGCTAAGCCAACCATCGCCGACGGAATCGCTGTTTCGAAGCCGGGACAGATTCCGTTTGACCTCATCAAGAAGCACATCGACAAAGTCGTGACCGTGACCGAGACCGAAATCGTCCAAGCGATTGTGGTGCTGCTTGAGCGTGCCAAGCAAGTGGTCGAGCCCGCCGGCGCGGTCGGTGTCGCGGCGCTGATGGCCGGCAAGATCAAAGTTAAGGGCACCGCAGTTGCCATCCTCAGCGGCGGCAACATCGACCCTCTGCTGCTCCAGAAGGTGATTGGCACAGGCCTAGAGGCATCGAACCGTTACACGACAATCAGCGTGATGCTGCCAGACCGTCCGGGGCAGTTGGTGAAGACGGCCGAGGCGGTCGCCAAGGCTCAGGGCAACGTTGTGGAAGTTCTGCACACTAGACAGGGTCGAGGCATGGAGATTTCAGAGGTCGAGCTTCGACTTTCGGTTGAAACCACCGGACTCGAGCACCGCATGCGCGTCATTCAGTCTTTGAAGGACGCTGGGCTCGAGCCGCACCTAGAGCACTAAGCGCGAGACTTGAGTGGCACGGCAACTTTCGTGCTCGACTTGACCTCGCGTGAAAACGCCCAAACCATAACGCCTACGTAAGCAACCCAGGCCACCAGTTGAAGCCACGTGGTGTTCGGGTCGAAGTTGAACACACCGGATGCGATAGCGCCCAGCCAGCCGTCCTCGTTGATGGTCTTCGAGACATCGAAGGCGAGCGAGCTGTCGCCTGGCAGCAGGCCAATCTCTTGGAATTCGTGAATCGCGTACGACAGCACGCCGGCTGCAACCACAATTAGGAAGTATCCGGTGACTGAGAAGAATTTCTTTAGGTTGATCTTTACCGCACGCCGGTAAATCAAGTAACCGAGCACGACAGCGGTTAGGAGACCCAGCGCAACGCCGAGGATCGCACCGGCGGTCTGGCCAGCAGTTTGGGTCGCGGCAAACACGAAAACCGCCGTCTCGACGCCTTCGCGAGCGACCGCGGCGAAGCTGGTGAGAATAATCGTTGCGGTGCCGGCAACCAACGCGCTCTCAAGTTTGCCGGTGAGTTCCGACGACATGCTCGAGCCGGCTTTGCGCATCCACATAACCATGTATGTGACCAGAGCGACCGCGATGAACGACATGGTGCCGACAAACAGCTCCTCGGCGTGAACGCCCTCGAGAAGTTCCTTCTCGGTGTAGGTGAGCATTGCACCAACGCCAACGCTCACAGCAACCGCAGCCAACACACCGATCCAGATGAATTTGAAAGCGTCTCGGCGGTTAGTTCGAACGAGGTATGTGGCCAATATGCTCACGATCAGAGCGGCCTCTAGGCCTTCACGCAGGCCGATTAGATAGTTAGAAAACATCTGTTTGGTTTCGATCGCAGTATCAGCTGCGTCGTCCTTTCGATTAGTTAGGTTTACCTAAGTAAGGTAAGCCTAACCTGCTCGCCAGAGATGCGCAAGGGTTGGTTTGAGTTAGCCCTCGAAGTGGCGAACGCTGAGAATTTCGACTTCCATCTCGCGACCATTAGGCGCGAAGAACGTGGTTTTGTCGCCAACCTTTGCGCCCAGGATCGCCGAACCGAGCGGGCTGTCGGGGGAATAAACCTCGATGTCGGTGCCTTCGGCGATTTCAGCCGAGCCCAGCAGAAATTCCATCTCGTTGCCACGAAGACTGATTTTCACAATCATGCCTTGGCGCACCTCGCCGTCAGCCTCTGGCGCTTCGCCGACTTCAGCGCTGGCTAACAGACTCTCGAGACGAGCGATTCGAGCCTCGATCTTGCCCTGCTCTTCTTTGGCGGCGTGATAGCCACCGTTCTCTTTCAGGTCACCCTCTTCGCGAGCTTCCTGAATCTTTCGAGCAATGTCCTTGCGGGCGGTCTCGAGCAGATAAATCAGTTCGTCACGCAGGCGGTCGTGAGCCTCTTGGGTGAGCCAGGTAGCCTCGTTAGATGAAGTCATAAGTCAAAAATTTACCAGCAATGGTGCACAGAAACACTCACCGGCGTCTCGGTGGTGTTTATGGTGATTTCGCGCGATCGCGCATCCTGAGGCTTGAAAACCAGTTCTTTGTAACCGACAATCGCGAAGGTTTTGTTCTGCGCCTGAATAGCGCAGGTAGCCACCCTGTCGGTGGTTGTGCTCACGGTCACAATGGCCGTGGAATGCCACTGGTCGATAACAGTGAAGCCTCGCAGGCTGCCGGTCGGAATCTCTGAATTAGCAACCGATGCAAAACCAGCCCAAACCAAAAAAGCCAGCAAAAGGGCGGATGCGCCAGCAGTCACTAGTCGTCGCTGACTTCGTGACGAGGTTTTGCGCTGGCCATAGCGGCTCTTGAGCAGTTCTTCGGTCGAGGTCATGGTTTAAGGCTACATACTTAAACCATGCATAAATTGCTCTCGTTCTTTGCTTTTACGCCCGTCCCAAGTGAAACGGCAGACCCGGCCAGCACCTTCTACAGCCCGGGAACACTCGGCTTCATCATGACCTTCTTCGTTTCGGCTGCGGCTATTGCGCTGATCTTCGACATGGTGCGTCGCGTGCGTCGCGTGCGCTACCGCGCTGAGATTGAAGCCAAGCTCGAGGCTGAGGCTGCGGCTGCGGCTGGGGCAACCACCGCAGAGACGACTTCAGAAACTGCGAAACCGAAAACTGCAAAGCCGGCAGCTAAAAAACCTGCCGCCCCGATCAAGCCGAGCCGCCCAGCGGCCCCACCTAAGCCAAAGCGCGACTAGCGTCGTGTTGATTCAAAACAAACGGGATGCCAGGGGCATCCCGTTTGGAATTTAACGGCCGTATGAACCGACGGCTGGGTCGAGTGCAATGAGAAGAATGCCCGCCCAGTGGCTCATAAAGGCCAGGACCGTGAAGGTGTGGAAGATTTCGTGGAAGCCGAATTTGCCGGGCCACGGGTTTGGGCGTTTGAATCCGTAGACGATTGCGCCGAGGGTGTAGGCGAGGCCGCCTGACAGAATCAGGATCATCATTGGGGTGTTCGCGGCGAAGAAATCGCCCATGAAAACGATTGCGGCCCAGCCCATTGAAATGTAAATCGGAACATAGAGCCAGCGTGGGGCGCCGATCCAAAAGACGCGGAAGCCGATCCCGAGCAGGGCAATCGCCCAAATCACAATCATCAGGATCAAAGCTTTTTCGCGCGGCAAAGCCAACCAGGTAATGGGCGTGTATGAGCCAGCAATCAGCAAGAAGATATTGGCGTGGTCAATGCGCTTGAGTGTCTTTTTGACCCGTGGGCTCCAGTTGAAACGGTGATAGAGCGCCGAGTTGCCGAACAGCAGCACCGAGGTAGCAAAGAAGATAGCAGAAGTTGTTTTTGCAGCCACCCCATCAGCCAAAACCACGAGAACGATGCCCGCCGCCACAACGAGCGGGAGCACACCGGCGTGAATCCAACCTCGCCACGTCGGGCGTTCGTCGTTTTGCTCTCTGAAACCCTGCGTGATTGGCATACCCATATCGCTACTCTAAGCGAAGTTTTGGCTCTAGTAGCCTGTAGGGGTGCGCAACCTGATTTATCGGCTGTATGAGGCCAGGCTCGAACGCCAACTTCGACCTGCCGACCTGCCCAAGCACATCGGCGTCATCGTCGATGGCAACCGGCGTTGGGCAACCAAACTTGGCAGCAAAGCCAAGCACGGCCACATGGCCGGAGCGCAAAAGATCCCCGAATTCTTATCCTGGTGCGATGAAATCGGCATCAAGGTTGTCACGCTGTATCTGCTATCCACCGACAACCTCACGGGTCGTTCCGGGGGAGAACTGGATGCGCTTCAGCAAATCATCGGCAATCTCGCGACCGAGCTGAGTGAAAGCACCGACTATCGATTGCAACTGATGGGTGATCGCGAAGCGCTGCCGGATAGCCTTCTGGGTAGTCTCGTCAAGGCAGAGACTCGCACCAAGCGCAATAAAGGACTACACGTCAATTTGGCCGTCGCATACGGCGGTCGAAAAGAGATTGCCGATGCCATGCGCTCAATCGTGAAGGCACACGCCAAGAAGGGCAAATCGCTGGATGCGCTCGCCGAAATCCTCACTCCCGAGCTGATCGCAGAGCACCTCTACACCAGCGGGCAACCGGATCCCGACTTGCTCATCCGCACCTCGGGTGAGCAGCGCCTGAGCGGATTTTTGCTCTGGCAGAGTGCGAATAGCGAGTTTTACGTGGCCGAAGCACTCTGGCCCGACTTTAGAAAAGTAGATTTCTTGCGCGCCATTCGTGACTTTGAATCAAGACACCGCCGATTCGGAAAATAAATTTCGGTAAACGAAGGTTCGTGATGGCGTGTCGGTATCGGCACATTCGTCAGAAGCGTTCTAACTTGACACCAAGAACGCCAATCTAGGAGTTTAAGTGCATAAAGCCCCGGCCACTGAAACCGCGAAAATCAACGCGAGAGGTGCTGCTGGTGCGGCTAAGAAGTCTAAACAGACGACGCACACATACGTGATTGATACCTCGGTTTTGCTGAGCGACCCTCGAGCGCTCTTCAAATTCAAAGAGCAGGAAGTCGTAATTCCTATCGTTGTGATCAACGAACTCGAGAAAAAGCGCAATGACCCAGAAATTGGTTACTTTGCGCGTCAGGCTCTGCGCCACCTGGATGATTTGCGCGAACAGCACGAGCGACTCGATTTTCCGATTGAGGTGGGCGACGGGGGAATCCTCCGAGTCGAGTTGAATCACATCGATCAATCCACCTTGCCAGTTGGGTTCCAACTCGGTGACAACGACAGTCGAATCTTGGCGGTGGCCTTCAACCTTGCGAGTGAGGGTAACGACGTTACCGTCGTCTCCAAAGACCTGCCAATGCGGGTGAAGGCGGCAGCTCTTGGCATGAACGCTCAGGAGTACCGCAACGATAATGCGGTCGATTCAGGCTGGACAGGCATCTCTGAGCTCACGCTGAGCGCCGATGAGATGGCTGACCTGTACGACACCGAAATCATCAAGCACAAGGCGGTTGCTCAACTTCCGGTGAATACCGGGCTCATTCTTAGTTCAGAACGCGGTAACGCTCTCGGCCGAGTTCTTTCCGGAGGCAAGATTCGACTGGTTCGAACCGATCGGGATGTCTTTGGTGTGCAGGGACGCTCGGCTGAGCAGAGGTTGGCGATCGACATTTTGCTGGACCCAGAGGTTGGCATCGTTTCTCTAGGTGGTCGCGCGGGTACCGGAAAATCCGCGCTTGCGCTTTGCGCCGGTCTCGAAGCCGTGTTGGAAAAACGCCAGCACAAGAAGATCATTGTTTTCCGTCCGATTTATGCCGTTGGCGGTCAAGAACTCGGTTACCTGCCAGGTAGCGAGAACGACAAGATGAATCCGTGGGGTCAGGCCATTTTTGACACCCTGGGTGCTCTGGTGTCACGCGAGGTGGTTGACCATGTCGTGGATCGTGGATTAATCGAAATCTTGCCATTGACCCACATTCGTGGTCGTTCGTTGCACGACGCCTTCGTGATTGTCGATGAGGCGCAGTCACTCGAGCGCAATGTGCTGCTGACAGTCCTGTCGCGCATCGGCCAGAACGCTCGTGTGGTCTTGACCCACGACGTTGCGCAGCGCGACAACCTGCGGGTAGGTCGTCACGATGGCATCGCGGCGGTCATTGAGTCTCTCAAAAACCACGAGTTGTTCGCCCACGTCACGCTGACGCGAAGCGAGCGCTCACAGATTGCCGCGCTGGTAACCGACCTACTCGACGCTTAGGCAGGATTCTGCGCTGGCGCATCCTTGCGGTTAGCAACTCACCTCGGGCTAGGGTTGCATCATGACTAACACGATTGTTTTGCCGGCTGGCATTCAAAAACTGATGGATGACTATTTCGATGTCATGCACCACCAGGACATGGATCTTTTCGACAAGGTCTTTCACAAGAATTGCTGCCTATATTCGGCGCAGGGTGGCGAGCTTTCACTTCGGCCGTACGAGATTTACCGCGAAGCGGTTGCGAATCGTCAGTCACCGGCGTCGCTGGGTAATCCTCGACGGGATGAGATTCTCGACTTCGATCAGGTCAGCGACACTCTCGCCTGGGTTAAACCGCAGCTTCAGATGTTCGGTGGCATCATGCAGGACTACCTAAATCTCGTTTACCTGGATGGCCAGTGGTGGATCATGGCGAAAATGTGGGAGAAGGTTGGCGAGTACTAGCCGACCGCTCAACCCTGGGGAAGGCGCGCGCAACTTTGTAGGCAATCCGATAGCCTGCGTTGATGTTTGATCTAGACCACGCGCTGAAGGCTTTGACGGGTCACATCGACTGGTTGACGGCTTGGCCGGCACTGTCGGGAGTCGCTTACCTGTTCGCGGTTTCACCTCGGCTAGCGCTGATTGACATTCGAGAGCGCAGGTTGCCGAACAAGCTCGTTCTACCCGGCTTCATAGTCACCTTTGCGGGGCAGTCGCTGGCAGCGGCAGAAAATGCCGACACCGCTGCAAGGATCGCCCTCGCTTTGATTTCCGCCAGCGTCACTTTTGGGTTTGGTTTGGTGGCAAATCTCAAAAACCAAATCGGAATGGGTGACGTTAAGCTTTTTGCTCTCATCAGTTATTCGACTGCTTGGTTTTCGGTCGCTTTACCGCTTGTGGCTCTTGGTCTTGCCTGTTCGTCAGGAGCGACTCAGATTGCGTTTTCGGCCCTCAAATCGAGAGCACTTCAGCTGCGAGGAACCATCGCCTTCGGCCCCCATCTGTTAGTTGGTTTTGCCCTTAGCCCGCTAGCGTTCTTGGTTTCGAATTTAGGTTAAAAGAGAAGTGCGCCAACCGATTGGCTGACGCACTCCCTAAATTTCGGTTCTAAAGCCCTGGGCTGGTCATCGACAGCACGTCGAGAGCCTTGTCCAGCTGCTCCATGGTCAGCTTTTCTCCGTCGACGTATCCGAGGTCGATGGTTGCCTGACGGACCGTGATGCCCTCGTGAACCGCGTGCTTGGCAATCTTCGCCGCCGCTTCATATCCGATGTATTTGTTCAACGGCGTAACGATTGATGGGCTCGATTCTGCGAGAGCGCGGGCACGTGCCTCATTGACCTCGAGACCCTTTACGGTCTTGTCGGCCAGCAGGCGCAGTGAGTTCGACAGCAGGCGAATTGACTCGAGCAGCGCGTTGCCCATGACTGGAATCGCCACGTTCAACTCGAAGTTTCCGGTAGCACCAGCCCATGCGGTAGTTGCATCGTTTCCGATTACACGAGCGCAGACCATCATGACTGCCTCTGGAATGACTGGGTTTACCTTGCCCGGCATGATTGAGGAGCCTGGCTGCAGGTCAGGGATGTGCAGCTCGGCGAGGCCGGCATTTGGGCCCGAACCCATCCAGCGCAGGTCGTTGTTGATCTTGGTTAGCGACACTGCCAGGACGCGCAGCGCGCCTGAAGCCTCAACCAGCGCGTCACGTGCGCCCTGAGCCTCGAAGTGGTTGCGTGCTTCGGTGATAGGCAGACCGGTTTCTTCTGCAAGTAGGCGAATGACTTCCTGTGGGAAGCCCTTCGGAGTGTTGATGCCGGTGCCAACTGCGGTTCCGCCAAGTGGCACCTCTGCGGTGCGAGCGATTGTCGATTGGACGCGCTCGATGCCAAAACGAATTTGTGCGGCGTATCCGCCGAACTCTTGACCTAGGGTGACCGGAGTCGCGTCCATTAGGTGGGTGCGACCCGCCTTGACGACACTCTTCCAAAGTTCAGCCTTCTCTTCGAGCGCGATCGCCAGGTAGTCGAGCGAAGGCAGCAGGTCGTTAATCAGTGCTGATGTGACTGCAACGTGCACCGAAGTTGGGAACACATCGTTTGAAGACTGCGAGGCGTTGACGTGGTCGTTCGGGTGCACGTTGTCGCCGAGGTTGCGGGTGGCAAGGGTTGCCAAAACCTCGTTCATGTTCATGTTCGAGGAGGTGCCTGAACCGGTTTGGAAGATGTCTACCGGGAACTCGCCGTCGTGCTTGCCGGCAATAACCTCGTCTGCGGCAGCGGCGATTGCCTTGGCGATCTCATCCTTTAGAACTCCAAGCTTGGCGTTGGCGATGGCCGCCGACTTCTTGATTTGCGCCAGGGCAGCGATGTGGGCGCGCTCGAGGGTCGTGCCCGAAATTGGAAAGTTCTCGACGGCACGCTGGGTCTGCGCACGGTAGAGCGCGTTGACAGGGACCTTAACTTCGCCCATGGTGTCGTGTTCGATGCGGTATTCCACGATGAATGCCTTCCGGTTTTGCGGACACGTCCGCGTTAATTGGGGTCGGGATTATTAGACGATGTCGCCGACCATGACGATTGGGTGGATTTCTCCGAGAGCAAGCTTGTAATTGGCGCCTACAACACCTAATTTACCTGTCTTCACGGCCTCGGCGATGGTCTTCGACTTGGTCAACATCTCATTGATGGTGTCTTGGACATGCCATTCGGTGACCTCGTCAATGTCGGCTTTTCCGGCGGCATTTGCCTCAAGTACGGTTGGACGAATTTGATCCACCAGGTGATGAATGAATTGCCCGCTGGCAGGCAGGTTGCCAGCAATGTCATCGATGGTCGCTCGAATGGCACCGCATTCATCGTGGCCCAGCACCAGGATGAGCGGCACGCCCAAAACCTCGACGCTGTACTCAAGTGAACCCAGGATCGTCTCGCCGATGACCTGACCCGCGTTGCGAACAACGAAGAGGTCGCCGAGTCCGACGTCGAAGATAATCTCGGCCGAGAGTCTGCTGTCGGCACAGCCAAACAAGGCCGCGAAGGGACGCTGTTCGCCGACCAAAGCCGCGCGCAAATCGATGTCTTGGCGCGGGTGCGCCGGTTCACCGGTAACAAAGCGATGATTGCCGGCCACCAGAGCGGACCAGGCTTCGCGCGGCGTCTGAGGCCGCTTCAGGTCTGCCACTACTTTTTCCAAACGGTGTCTGCTGGCACCTTTTCTGAAATAGGCAGAACCTCGGCGATGGTGTAGAAATCCTTCACTGACTCAGCGCCATAGAGAAGGACTGACGAGTCCTTTGCCGATTCGATTGCCTTGGTTTTGAATGCCCAGACGTGGTCCTTGGTCTGCATCGGGTCATGTTGCGGTGACGCGTCCCAGCGCCACCAACCATTGCCTTCATACTTTGGGCCGAGAACGGCGGCACCTTGACCAAGTTGGCCAACAAACCAGGTTGGGTTTACATCGAATCCCTGAGTGAGGCCAACGTACTGATTTTTAGGGCCAATGAGCCCTAAGTACCAGGTTTTGACGCCATCGGGGGACTTGCCGGTCCAGGTGGCCTTGTTGCACCACCAGCCTTCCGGCAGATTCGGAACCAAAATGTTCAATCCCGTGGATGACTGCACCTCGGCGGCAATCGATTTGTAATCCACTCGCTGGATGCGGCTTGAGTCATCGCGCGGGACGATCAGCACCAGCGCCAGCACGAGGCCCGCGCAGGCTATGAGAGACAGTAGGAGGTTGCGAACGGTTTGTCGCGCTCGACGTTTTGCTGCAGCGTCTTCAGCCATGGTCTATTCGGCCGACTTCTTGTTAGCCAAAGCGGCATCCAGACGTTTGCGGGCACCCGATAGCCAGTCCTCACACTGCTTGGCCAGCGCTTCACCGCGCTCCCAGAGGTTCATCGAGTCTTCGAGAGAAACAGCGCCCTGCTCGAGTTGGCTAACCACCTTCGCGAGTTCGTCGCGAGCTTGTTCGTAAGACATCGAAGCGACGTCTGCGTTGGGCTTGCTCTTGTCTGCGCTCATGATTACTCCAGTTTAATTGCGATGTATGGCGGCTTAGTCGGCGGTTGCCGTGAAATCGCCCTTTGCTAGGCGAATGTTCAATTTGGTGCCCGGCTTCACTTTGGCTGCATCTTGCAGGACGTGACCGTTTGTATCTCGGATTACGGAGTACCCGCGGTCGAGCGTCTTCTGAGGCGAGAGCGAGGTCACCAAATTTCTCAGGTGGCTGAGTTTGACCTCTTGTAGGTGCAGGTAGTTTCCCAGAAGCTCTCGCGAGCGGTCGCGATCACGATTCAAGTCGGCGGCGTGATCCTCGATGAATTGGTATGGGTTAGCCAGCACGGGACGACTGCGCAATTGGACAATCAGATCGGTCTGAGTCGAAACGTATTGGTAAACCCGGTTGAAAATCTGCCCGAGTGACCGCTGGAGGTTTGAACGCTCCTCGGCAACATCAGGCACGACGCGCTTGGCTGCATCAGTAGGGGTGGAAGCGCGCAGGTCAGCGACGTCATCGAGGACCGGTCGGTCATTTTCGTGACCGATGGCAGAAATGATAGGTGTTTTGGCCGCGGCAGCCGCGCGCACTAGGGCTTCGTCGCTGAAGACCACGAGATCGAGGAACGAACCGCCGCCGCGCGCAATGATGATGACGTCGACGTCTGGGTCGTTGTCAAGCTCTTTGATAGCAGCGATAACTTCAGGGGCGGCTTTGTCGCCCTGCACCAGAGTGTTGATCACTCGGAACTGAGCGTCAGGCCAGCGCAGCAAAGTGTTTTTCAGCACGTCTTTTTCGGCGTCAGAGTTGGCGCCGGTAATCAACCCGATTTTGTTCGGCAGGAAGGGCAGCGGCTGCTTGCGAGATTCGGCGGTGAGCCCCTCGGCGGTCAGCTGCGCACGGAGTCGCTCGATGCGTTCGAGAAGTTCGCCCAGACCAACCTTGCGAATCTCGACGACCTGCATGGTGAGTTTGCCGTTCTTGCCCCAGAAAGCGGGCTTTATCAGCGCAACAACGCGGTCGCCCTGCTTGAGATCTTTTGGAATGCGGGCAACGTCCCAGGCGTGAATCTCGATCGAGTTTTCGATCTGCAAATCACGCAGAGCGCCGAACATACTCGTCGGATTGAATCGAATTTGCGAGATTTCGCCCTCAACCCAGAGGTAGCCCAGTCGGTCAATCCAATCCTTGAGGGTCGCCGCCAAGCGTGACACCGGCCAGGGCTGCTGCTCAGATGAAACCTTGGATGCCGCTGAGGCGTCCGTATTGATTTCATTCATCTTGATTCCGCTCGCTGATTGGCCGCAAAGCCCTGCTTATCATTGTCTGGTGACTGCCTTCAAGGATACCGCCGACGACCGACACCTATCGGGTGAACAACCCACAGGCAAAAAGGTCTTTTTGGCTTCACCACGCGGCTATTGCGCTGGTGTAGACCGCGCGGTTATCGCAGTCGAGAAGGCCCTCGAGCACCACGGTTCACCGGTTTACGTTCGCAAGCAGATCGTCCACAACAAGCATGTTGTTTCTTCACTCGAAGCCCGCGGCGCAGTCTTTGTGGACGAGGTCGACGAAGTGCCGGAGGGTTCGGTGCTGGTTTTCTCGGCACACGGCGTTTCACCGGCGGTTGTTGCTGCGGCTCAGGCGCGAAACCTGCAAACGATTGACGCGACCTGCCCGCTAGTGACCAAGGTTCACCGCGAAGTTATCCGCTATGCGAATGAGGGCTACGACATTTTGCTGGTGGGTCACAAAGGCCACGAGGAAGTCGACGGCACCATGGGCGAGGCTCCCGAGAAGGTGCAGCTCGTGGACGGCCCTAAGTCGTTGAAGGACATCAAGGTTAATGACCCCGAGAAGGTCATTTGGCTATCGCAGACCACACTCTCGGTCGACGAAACCATGGAAACCGTGAATGTGCTGAAGAAGATGTTGCCAACTCTTCAAGCACCGCCATCGGACGACATCTGCTACGCCACTCAGAACCGTCAGGTTGCCATCAAAAAAGTTGGTGCCGTAAGCGATCTTGTAATCGTGGTCGGTTCGGCAAACTCGTCAAACACGGTTCGTCTGGTCGAAGTGGCCTTGCAGGCCGGAGCCGATGCGGCGTACCGTGTCGACTTTGCCAGTGAAATCAAGGATGAGTGGTTCGACGGCGTTGAGTCTGTCGGCGTATCGTCCGGCGCTTCGGTCCCCGAAGAGCTCGTCGATGAAGTCTTGGCAGACCTCGCACGCAGAGGTTACGGCGATGTCGAACTCGTCCAAACTGCTGAAGAAGATGTGCAGTTCTCGCTGCCGGCCGAGTTGCGCAAAACGATGAAGGCTGCCGGCGAAAACACCACTAACAAAATCAAGCGGCACTAGCGCGTTAGGCGCAGTTCCAAGCTCGGCGCATACGAGCAAAAAAGACCCCGCTCAATCGAACGGGGTCTTTTGAAATCTAGCGCTTAGAGCGACATCGACTTCCCGGCTGAACCAAGCTGCTGAGCTGCCTCAACAACGCGAGCCGACATGCCGGCCTCACCGATCTTGCCCCATGCACGAGGGTCGTATGCCTTCTTGTTGCCAACCTCGCCGTCAACCTTTAGCACGCCGTCGTAGTTGGTGAACATGTGTGCGGCGATTGGACGCGTAAAGGCGTACTGCAGGTCGGTGTCGATGTTCATCTTGATGACACCGTGGCGCACTGCCTCGGCGATTTCGGCGTCGGTTGAACCTGAACCGCCGTGGAAGACGAGGTCAAATGGCTTGTCCTTGCCGTACTTCGCGCCGACTGCAGCCTGAATCTCGCCGAGAAGCTCTGGCTTCAAAACTACGTTGCCTGGCTTGTAGACACCGTGGACGTTACCGAAGGTGAGCGCGACCATGTAGCGGCCGTTTTCGCCAAGACCCAGGGCTTCGGCGGTCATCAGACCGTCTTCCGGAGTCGTGTAAAGGTGCTCGCCGTGACCACCCTCAACGCCGTCTTCTTCACCGCCGACAACGCCGACCTCAATCTCGAGAACGGCACCGATGCTGTTGGTTAGCGCGAGCATCTCTTTAGCGATTTCAAGGTTCTCACCCATTGGTACTGCCGAACCATCCCACATGTGCGAGTTGAATAGCGGGTCCTGACCGTTGCGCACGCGCTCCTTTGAGATTTCGATCAGCGGGCGAACGAATCCGTCCAGCTGGTGCTTGGCACAGTGGTCGGTGTGGAGAGCGATGGTGATGCCGTAGTTCTTGGCAACCTCGCGAGCGAAGGCGGCCATCGCGGCAGCACCCGAGGCCATGTTCTTGATGGTTGGGCCTGACCAGTAGTCGCCGCCACCGGTGGTCACCTGGATGATGCCGTCTGAACCAGCTTCAGCTAGACCCGCGAGCGCTGCGTTCAAGGTCTGCGAGCTTGAGACGTTGATTGCAGGGTAGGCAAAGCCACCGTTCTTGGCGCGGTCGAGCATTTCAAGGTACTGATCTGGTGATGCAACAGGCATAGCCGTGGCTCCTAAAAAAGAATGTGGGGATTTTTGGGCGAAGAACTTCGTTGGGCCTCTCGTATAGGTTACCGAAAAAGTGGGCGGTAACCTTTGACCATGCTGCATCACGCCAACAAGCCAACCGTCGATATTTTCTCGGCCACCATTGCTGCTGCAGCCGGCTGTTATCCGCTGGTGGGCAAAGGCAACAAACACGCGGTGGATGCGGCAGCGGTAGAAGCCATGCGGCACATGCTGGTCGGTGCAGAATTCGGCGGTCAGGTTGTTATCGGCGAGGGCGAGAAAGATGATGCCCCGATGCTCTACAACGGTGAGCTGATCGGTCAGGGTCAGCCAATCGAGTGGGACATCGCCGTAGACCCCGTGGACGGAACAGCGCTCGCCGCCACTGGCGCAGAAGGCGCTGTCTCGGTCATGGCCGCCGCCGATCGTGGTGCCATGCTCGACTGCAATCAGGTTTATTACATGAAGAAGATCATCACTGGCCCCGCGGGTTGGGGAGTGGTTGACCTTGATGCATCGCCAACGCAAAACATTCACGCGCTCGCCGCGGCTCTTGACCTGGATGTCTCAGAGCTTCGGGTTGCCGTCATCGATAAACCTCGAAATCAGGATGTGATTGCCGAGGTGCAGGCAACGGGAGCCGAATGGTTGCAGTTCGCTGAAGGTGACGTTGCCATGGGGGTGGCTGCTGCCACAGAAGAATCGGGGGTGCACATGCTGCTCGGCGTGGGCGGTGCGCCAGAGGGTGTGGCAACGGCGTGCGCCGTGCGCATCCTCGGTGGATTCATGCAGGCGCGTCTAGCCCCGCAAACAGTAGATCAGTTGGAGCAGGCGATGGTGGCCGGCTACGACCTGGATCGCAAATTTGGGTTGACTGACTTGGTCGGCGGCGAAAACTGGATTTTTGTGCTCACCGGGATCACTGACGGATTGCTCACGCGCGGCATTGTGCCGGATGGCGACGGGCTAATTTTGCAAACGCTCGTGCTGGATTCCAAGCTGGGCGAACCGCAGCTGATTGAGGTTGAAGTCTCTAGAAACTAGGCCTTGGCTGGCTCTTCGAGAGCCACAGTGCGGTCTGGGTTCTCGTTTAGGAACGACTCAGGCAGGTGGTCGACATCGGTCAGACCCGAAGTCGGCTGAGTGACCGCAACGGCACCCCACTGAACTGCGGTGCGAACACCGACAGGAACGTTGAAACCAACGCCGAAGTCCTCGTCGCCGGGTGCGATTGGGTTGCGAGCCACTGCAGACAGGAAGCCGGCGAGGGTTGCATCACCAGCACCGACGGTGTTGATGACCTTCACCGGGGCAGTGCGAGCGGCCCAGGCGTGTGTCTTGGTGACTGCAATCATGCCGTCAGCGCCCAGCGATGCCAGAACACACTGGACGCCGTGGGCGCAAAGCTCACGAGCCGCGTCGATGACGTCACCGGTGGTGTTGAGGGTGCGTCCGACAGCGGAGGCTAGTTCCTCGGCGTTCGGCTTCATGACCGCCGCTGCGCCTTGACGGGCCCAGTACTGGAGTGGCTCGCCCGAGGTGTCGAGAGCAACGCGTACGTTTAGAGCCTTCATGCGGTCAAATAGCGGCTGCAGGTCAACGTAGTTGCCCGAGCCCTTGTAAACAGGCAGCGCACCGGCGACCACCAACCAGCTTGCACCGTTTTCTCTAACGGTGGCTTCGGTCAGGTCGATGACGGCAGCCCAGTCTTCCTCGCTGAGTGGACGAGGCGATTCATTGATCTTGGTGGTCGGACCGTTGTGCTCCACGATGGTGGTCGAAACTCGAAGAGTTCCATCGATCCAAAGTGGAAGCAAGATTTCAGCCGAGCCAGTGCGCTCGAGAACGTTTTGATCAGCGTTGCCGATTGGAACAACGCCAGGTGCCTCGATGCCTACCAGGTGGAGTCCGCGTGAGACGTTGATGCCCTTGCCGGCAAGTTCTTCGCCAACACCATCGGCACGATTGACGCCACCTTCAACGAGGTTGCTAACAAAGTAGGTGCGGTCAAGTGTTGGTGCTGGGGTCAGGGTCACAATTGGTGACCCAGGCTTGTTACCAGTCATTTGAGGGGTTCTCCTGCGGATCGGACAACGGTTAAGAGTTCATTCGGTAGTGCGAACCTCGTTGTCGCGCGCTCGTCCAAAAGTATACCGATTTGGGTGGCGATTAGCGCTTTGCGGGGGTGGCGTCAGAAGCCAATGCGAGCCCCCAATTAAACTCGGCAGGGTGAAGACTCGCGCCGATATTCAGTGGTTGCGCGCTATTGCGGTTGCGATGGTGGTGCTCTTTCACCTATGGCCAACCCGGCTTCAGGGTGGTTTTGCGGGCGTTGACGTCTTTTTTGTGATTTCCGGCTATCTAATCACGGGTGGACTGTTGCGAAACCGTCCTCGCTTGGCCGATTTCTGGCTGCGACGCATCCGTCGACTGTTACCGACGGCACTCGTGGTCATTTTGGCCACTCTGCTGGCATCAATCTTTTTAGTTGGCGCCGGTTCGCGAAGTGATTTTGGTGCGGATGCGATTGCCAGCGCGACCTATTTCGAAAACTGGCGCCTGATTTGGGCGGCGTCCGACTATTTCGCAGCTGCCGACCCTAGCCCGTTCCAGCATTTCTGGTCGCTGGCGGTGGAGGAACAGTTTTATCTCGTTTGGCCGCTGTTAGTTCTAGGACTTGGTCTTTGGGGAGCATCGCGAGGTGCCCTTGTGCGAGCGCGACTGGTCTTTGGCGCCGTGGCACTGGTCAGTTTTGCCTGGTCGGTGTGGCAGTCCAGCGCCGAACCTGCGATTGCCTACTTGAGCACTTTCACCCGCACGTGGGAATTTGCGATTGGCGCGCTGATTGCCACCGGTCTCGACCTTCGGAGTCTCAAGAGTGGTGCGCGGCGCGGGGCATCCGTTCTGGGTTTTGGCGCGGTCGCGGCATCGGCTTTTTTCTTGAATGAGCGAATGGTTTTTCCGGGTTGGATTGCTCTTTGGCCAGTGTTGGCAACCGGTCTGGTCATTGCGGCTGAGGCTAGCTTTGGTGAGCGATTTGAGCGGGTGCTGAAGCCGGTCGAAAGTATCGGTGACATTTCTTATGGGCTTTACCTTTGGCATTGGCCGATCATCGTGATTGCCTATGCCGCGGGCGCCCCAGCTGGGCAAGGCAGCAAGTTTTCCCTGCTTGCACTATCGCTGTCGCTTGCGAGCGCCTCAAAGCGTTGGCTGGAAGACCCGATTCGCAATTCACATTGGTTGCGTAAAAAAGCTCGCTGGGCTCAATATGCGGCAGCAGTAGCGGCGACGATTGCGGTGGTGGTCGCGGGTTTCGGGTTCCAGGCTTCGGCCGATGGCGAGTTACGCGCGCAGCAGACCGCCCTCGAGAAGCAGGCGCTGCAACCGTGTTTTGGTGCTAACAGTCTCGTGAACTCGAAAGAGTGCAGCTCGGTTCAGTACATCCCCGACGACAAAGCACTAGACGTTGCCAAACACGATGCCGCCGACCGCGGGAGTGTCTGCATGACCAAGGCCGAGGCCACCGACGTCAAGCTCTGCGAGTTCGGCAGCAATCGCGCAGGCGCATACCGAGTTTTGTTGGTTGGTGATTCACACGCGGCAACGCACCTTGCGGCATTCAAACTGCTTGCCAAAATGCGCGATTGGCATCTGACGCTGTCCTATCACGCGGGTTGTTCCTTCAGCCTTGTTGAACGCAATTCGACGGCACGAGGGGTTGCCTGCTTCGACTGGAATCAAGCGCTTCAAAAGCGCCTGGCCGCCGAACCAAAGTTTGATCTTGTAGTCACAGCGCAGTACGCGAAAAACCGTTTGGCCGACCTAGCTGGCGTGACCCAGACGACACTTGCTGACGGACTCGCCGCGGCTTGGCAGCCACTGCTCGACCGTGGATCGCGTTTGGTCGCCATTCGCGATAACCCCGAGATGACACCGGCGATGAAGAAATGTTGGGATGCAACCAGCGTCGATGCAAGAGACTGCACAATGCCACAGGCGCGAGCTTTCGTGACCGATGCTGCAGTTCAGGCAGCTGCCAACACGGACAGCGTCAAACTTCTCGACCTAACGGATCTGTATTGCGTCGACGGGCAGTGCCCTGCGTATGTTGGCGGTGTCTACATCTATCGCAATGCCGACCACATCAGCGCAACCTACTCAATGTCGATGACATCAATCCTTAGCCAGCGGCTTGAGGACTTGCTTGGTGGCTTCTAGTAACTGACCAAGGTCATCAGCCCCGTGGCGTTTCGCGGCGTGCAAGATGATGCGCGCACAGGCATCCGAGTCGGCTAAGGCATCGTGGTGATTGAATTCTTCGTGACCGATGGCGTATGCGACCGCGTTCAATCGGTAACTCTCGAGGTTGTAGGTTTTGCGAGCAATGGAGAGCGAGCATGCGTATTCGAGCTGAGGCACAGGCAGCTCAATCAATTGCATAGTCGAGCGCAGCACGCCCATGTCGAAGGGTGCATTGTGGGCAATCAGCACATCGCCGTTGATCCAATCAAGCATCAACGGTAAGGCCTCGCTGGCACTTGGTGAATCCGTTACATCGCTGGGTCGAATGCCGTGCACGCGAATATTGCCTTCGTGGAACCAGTCGTGAGGGTACGGCGGCCGAATAAAAGTTGCCCATGAATCGACGATCTTGCCGTCAACTACCTTGACCAAACCAACCGCGCAAGGGCTAGCGGGCGACCCATTGGCGGTCTCAAAGTCGATTGCGGTGAAATTCAGTGGCACGCGACAAGTCTGGCATGACCCGCCGACAGAGTTATTTGAGCCTCATCTAATGACTTTCCACCAAGACGTATCCGATTTTGGTCCTGTCAGGAGTCTTTTGAGCCGATACCGCGGTCTTCATGCCAGGTGCGGCAGCTTTGATTAACTTGCAAACGTAACTTGCATGAGCGACGGCTTTCACCTTAGTCAAGGTATTTCCGAAATACGCCATACAAGTAGCAATCGGGTTGTTCCGGATTTGGGTTGAAAATTGCTGGACTTGTCTTGTGAAGTCTGGGCTGGGTGTCTTGTTTGCAATTGGCCAGCCGCTGAAAACTTTGGATTGCGCCTTCCCTTGAGATTCCTGAGATAGCTTTACGTTGATCTGCTTCCTAGAGAAGCCAAACCCTTTCGCCGAAAAACTAATCCAACCATCCTTCTCTTTGAAGTTGGTCACGGCGGTTACTTGACCCTCTTTAGTGTCAACGACTGAGACAGTTGCGCTAACTGGCGCATTGGTGAAACCATAGAGGCACCTGGCTACGTCGGACCTGATAATTAGATCGTATAGGCCTTCAAAGGGGTTGCCAGCGCTGTCGTAAT
This sequence comes from Actinomycetales bacterium, assembly GCA_028868975.1. Classification (GTDB taxonomy): domain Bacteria; phylum Actinomycetota; class Actinomycetes; order Actinomycetales; family Microbacteriaceae; genus Rhodoluna. Next base: position 2,478 of record JAGWTM010000010.1, on the reverse strand, counting down.
GCACACCAGCCACCTGGTAATTGAGAACGCCCCCACTGAATGCTGGAGGGCCGGCCTGATAAGCCATCGCGTTTGTTGTGATGATGCCAGCGAGTTGATTTTTAGTCCTAAAACATGGATTCGAGACCTGATCAGCTGGAAGTGTGTTAATCATCCAAAGATTGGCGTCACCTTTGGCCTTGGAGTCGAACTCGGGCAGCCAAGCATTGAAAAGCGTGTCAAACCCGCTCCATGCATTCCACTCATCAATTCCGTTAGTTTTGCCCGAGATGATCGGTTGTTTGATGCTCTCGGGCCACCATCCATTGATGAGCTTTGGGTTCTTAGCAAGCGCGACCTCATACGGAAGACTGGTAGAGGAAATGGGGACGGCTATGGGGCTACCGGTCATGGTCACGATGTTCTCGTTCTGGCCGGCATCTTGAATGCTGATTTCTGGCCGGCTCACTCGGCCATGGAACCAGCCAACAGTTGATTTAGGTAGCTTCACCGTCAGACGGAACTGTGTTTCGTTGTTCCCAAAACGTTTGGCGAGACCAAAATTGTTTCCTACCTGGTAGGTTCTCTCCGTATTCCCTCCCGGCTCCCCAGTCAGGCCCAGTACTTTCCCGTTTGGATCCCTAACCGCATGGCGCTCGGGTGTGTGGCTGAAAGTGGAAGTTGATTCAACTGTTGGCCGAATTGACAGAGTTAGGTTTCCGACCGTCGGAGTTACTGCAATACCTTTGCTTACTGCGGAAGAAATCTCGTAACGTGCATCGAGCACATAAGTTTCGGTGCCGCCGGCATTCTTGACGCCTGGCAAGGTGAAGACCAACGGGCCAGAAGCAGAGCCAGGTAGGCCCGTTGAAGGTTGGTGTGACCAACCGAGCCCCTCGGAGCTGGGAGTCGAGTAGTCGATTTCGCGCTCAAAGGAAGCTTTCGCCCATTCTGCCGCTTCGTCTGGTCGTGACTCGAGCGTCATGACGCAAGGCGCAGGATTCTTGTCTGAGCACATTTTGAAGTATCCAGGCGAATAGGAAATCATTGAAGCTTTTGCGAGACAGGCATTGTCAGGCTGGGAGCATATGCCTTGGTCAGTGAAGATGGTCGGCAACCCAGCTTGCACCGATAGCGCACCGTAAATCATGTATCCGACCTGCCCACCATTTGCGGATGGAAGCAGGCCAATGGACGAAATCGAAAACTGAGAACTTGAATCAGCTTTTGCTCCTTGGCTTGGGGCTAGACCAATAAACAGACCAAGTGCCAAAAATGCTGCGAAATATTTGCGCATGTGAACCCCCTCATTGCTTGCCACGATTGTAGCGCTGAACCGACAGTAAACTTGACCCTCGTGGCCTTGACTATCGGAATCGTGGGACTGCCAAACGTTGGCAAGTCGACCCTCTTTAATGCACTCACCAAGAACAACGTTCTAGCGGCGAACTACCCGTTCGCAACTATCGAACCGAACGTTGGTGTGGTGAACCTGCCAGACCCACGCCTCAACAAGCTGGCCGAGATTTTTGGCAGCGAGCGTTTGCTGCCCGCCCCGGTTTCATTCGTCGACATCGCCGGTATCGTGCGCGGTGCATCGGTGGGCGAGGGCCTTGGTAACAAGTTCCTCGCCAACATTCGCGAGGCCGATGCAATCGCCCAGGTGGTTCGCGGATTTTCTGACAGCGACGTTGTTCACGTCGATGGCAAGGTAGACGCTGCGAGCGACATCGAGACCATCAACACCGAGCTGATCCTTGCCGACATGGAGACCCTCGACAAGGCGCGTCCTCGTGTTGAAAAAGAGGTCAAAGGCAAGAAGGCCGAGCCGGCCGTGCTTGAAGCAATCGACGAAGCCAAGGCTTGGCTGGACGGCGGCAAGCCGCTATCGGCATCCGCCATTGATCTGGCTCCAATTAGGGAGCTCGGTCTGCTAACCGCCAAGCCAATCCTGTATGTGTTCAACGTCGACGAGGGTATTTTGTCGGATGCCGCCAAGAAGAAGGCGCTCGCTGATTTGGTTGCCCCAGCCGAGGCCGTGTTCCTTGACGCCAAGGTTGAATCTGAGCTGATTGACCTCTCGCCTGAAGAGGCAAACGAGCTTCTCGCATCACTGGGGCAGGATGAGTCTGGCCTCGACCAACTTGCTCGCATCGGTTTTGACACTCTCGGTTTGCAGACCTATCTGACTGCTGGCCCGAAGGAGGCCCGAGCCTGGACAATTCGCAAGGGTTGGAAGGCCCCTCAGGCTGCCGGTGTCATTCACACCGACTTTGAGCGTGGCTTTATCAAGGCTGAAATCGTCTCGTTTGAAGACCTCGTTGCCGCCGGTTCGGTTGCTGCTGCCAAGACAGCAGGCAAGGTCCGCATGGAAGGCAAGGACTACGTCATGCAGGATGGCGACGTGGTCGAGTTCCGCTTCAACGTCTAGTTGCCAATACGCTGTTCGTATGAACATCGATCACAGCAAGTTTCTCTACGAAGTCGAGCGCACATACC